>MPMZ01000066.1 GCA_002238765.1 Nitrospira sp. bin75 | reverse complement strand
GGCGGAGCGAGTGTCCCGTGGTGTGTAAGTAGGCCATTTGACAGCGGTCTTCAAGGGTGAGATGTGTGTATGAGTGTCCCATGGCAACACCTTAACAAGGTGTTGCACTTCGTTTGTGAATTTAGGGGAATCCAGCGTCGTTAACGTCTTGGCATTCCTGCCTGCTTATGCGGAAATTGCCAATGTTCAACTGCTGATTGTCGGATTTCGCTTGGCTAGTCCGATATGCCCCCTTGTTTGTCACCCGCGTTGAATAAACTCGATGATTCGATTTTCGGCCCAACGTTCATCTTCACCCTTCCATGCTCGTTGGAGAAAGCCACAGTGCCCGCCCTTAGCGGTGGTGATGAGTTGAATGCAGGCGTTGGCACGGATGCGTGGAATGTCGAACGAGGCAAAAGGAATAAAGGGGTCGTCCTGTGACGTGATGAGCAACGTGGGGACGCGAATGGATTCCAGCACGTGCCGGGCTCCTGATCGTTCATAATAGTCGGCCGCATTGTGGTAGCCCCCATCGGGCGCCGTGTAGGCGTCATCGAATTGAGACACGGTCCGGACATTTTTCAAAAAGGACAGGTCCCATTTTCCCGGGAAAAATCTCGCTTTGCGTTTTAGTCTCGCCTTGAGCTTTCGCACGAAGTATTGATGATAGATCCAGTTCTGCCGTTGTTCCAGCGCCGCCACACAGGGTGCGGGATGGACGTTTGGACAGACGGCCGCTACGCCCCGCAGACCGGAGCAGGTCTCCCCGGCCTCCCCAGCCATTTTCAACACCAAATTCCCACCCATCGAATACCCGGCGACCCAGAGTGCCTGGATGCCGTCCAGACAGACCAGTTCGTCGATCACGGCCCGAATGTCCCGGCTCAATCCCGCGTTGTAGAGCGTGGGGGTCAAGTGCTCGGTCCACGCGCAATTTCGCTGATTCAAGCGGATGACGTTCAGTCCGGCGTGCCAGGCCTTGTGGGCGATGCCTCGCATATAGGGCGAGTCATGGCATCCTTCCAACCCATGAACGAGGATGAGACAAGGGGCCTGACGGTCCGGTTGCCAACTGCACACACCCTTGATCTGTGATTGAGGATCGACTCGGAACAGGCGTTCCGCACCAGGCACGTCGGCAAGGAGATGAGGCCGGCGTCGAGATCTGGCCACCAGGGTTTGGACGTGTGGATTCGTCAGCCAGGGATGAGGTGTAAACGGTAAGAAAATCTGATTCGGTTGCATAGAGGATCGTTTTCCCGGTCGTCAGCCTACCAAAAACACGCGTCACAATGCTTCCCCGGTTGGTGGGACCCGCCGGCTTGTGCTAGAAATACGCGGGTGTCGGTTCGACTCGAATCGGAAGGGAGAGTACGTGACTGCGAACAAGAAACCTGGTCAGTGGAATAAGGAGACGATCATCATCGTCGGGCTCATGTGCATGGTGTTCCTGTGGACGCTCAACCGCGTCGAGTTGGAGAACAAGCCCCAGGATGACACGACCGAACAGATTGAAAAATCGAAGAAAGAGGCCACACAGGTGGACAAGGCTCTGGTGCCCCTGGCCACGGGGAAAGAACCCATCGACAAAATTTTCGTCCAGTCCGGGTGTGCCGCCTGTCATATGATTCCGGGCATTCGCGTCGCCAAGGGACGGGAAGGCCCGAAGTTGGAATTGGGCACAAACGCCAGCCGGCGCCTGGCCGATCCCAACTATCGCGGGCAGGCCAACACCGAATGGGAATACGTGCAGGAATCCATTCTGAATCCGGGCGCCTATATCGTCCAGGGGTATCCCGACCACGTCATGCCGCGGTGGTACGGCCAGAAACTCACCGCCGGCGCCCTGGACAAAATCATCACCTATCTCCTGAAGATCGAAGAAGTGCCGTAGCGCGGGCGCCCGCGGTTGTTTTCGCTGATTCCGTCAACACCTTCGTGTACAGTTACACTCCCGCCTTGTTTACGATGAAGGGGGCGTCGTCGTTGCGGACCCACAGGCACAGCGTCCGCAGCAGTCCGTCGTCAATGTCGTAGACCCAGCCGTGAATGTCCGGGCCCGTACCGGCCGCCCAGGCGTCGCGCACAATCGTTGTGTTGGCCACGTTGCTCATCTGCTCGATCACGTTCAGTTCGCACAGTCGTCGTACGCGCGCCTCGCCTTCCAAGACATCGAGCTCGGCGCGGTGAAGCCGCTGAACGTTGCGGATGTGGTTGAGCCAGTTGTCGATCAGCCCGTGCTCCGGTTCGGCCAGGGATTCGCGGACCCCGCCACACCCGTAGTGGCCGCAGAGGATGACGTGCCGAACCGCCAGCACCTCCACCGCATACTGCAGGACCGAGAGGCAGCTCAGATCGGAATGGACGACCACATTGGCGATGTTGCGGTGCACGAACACTTTGCCGGGCGGCAGGTCGATGATCTGGTTGGCCGGCACCCGGCTGTCGGCGCAGCCGATCCAGAGGAGCTCCGGTTTCTGCTGTTTGGCGAGGTGCTTAAAGTAGTCAGGATCGGTCTCCTTCAGGTGCTTCGCCCACGCCCGGTTTTTCGCGAACAGAATTCCGATCTGCGGCAGCGGCTCGTCCATCGTCGGTTCGTCCGGCTGCCCTATGGCTGTGGGCTCCGGTCTTCGCAACGCCGTCTGGGGCTCTTCACGCTGTCTTCGCGCTTTGCCTGGTCCGGGTCTGGGCATACATCACACGTCGGGGATGAGCGGCTGCCCGCGGTTTGTCGACACGTCAGGTCCGAGCCGCGCCACGCCACACTTCCGATGCTGAATCACTGGAATCTTTTCTTTAAGTACTTTACTTTTAGGAGAACAGCTTGTGCAACAGTTTGCATTCGGCTGCTCCTCGAACTTGGTGAACACCCGTGGCCAAAGTCACCTCAGCGGCCGACAGCCACGCCTTCCCGCCTCGGATCGGCGCCGCCCAGCAGTATGCCGTTCGGCAGGATGCGAATGATGTGCAGCCCGGAGGTCATTTCCGCCTCCTCGATCTTATGTCCCAGGGCCTCGAGGCCATCTGTGATGGAGGCGTCCATGCCGGGCTCGATCGCGACGGTCCCGCGATTGCGCTGCGAGACGTGCGGTAGCGCCGCAGCGGTGGCCGGGTCCGTCTCAAAGGCCAGCATGGCGACAAGACTCTGCGCGACATATTCCGGGATGCGCCCGCCGCCCGGCGAACCGGTCAAGACGATCGGCTTGCCGTCCAGGTAGGCGATAGTTGGCGCCATGGACGAACGCGGGCGCTTTCCCGGCGCCGGTGCATTGGCGATGGGCACGCCGTCGGCGTCGGTCGCGCGGAATGAGAAATCGGTCAACTGGTTGTTGAGCAGGAATCCTCCGGCCATACGACCTGATCCAAAGGGGGCCTCGATCGATGCGGTCAAGCTGATCGCGAGCCCGTCCTTGTCAACAACCGAGAGGTGGGTCGTGCCCGGCAAATCCTCCTGCGCGTCCGGTGCGAAAAGACCTCCCGCGCGCCCCGGTGGATCACCGGCCGTGGCTTCGTCCTTCGCGGCTTCGACCGGATTGATCAAACCCGCGCGGGCGTCCAGGTAGGCAGGATCGAGCAAACCCTCGATGGGCACCGTGACGAAATCGCTGTCCGCCAGATAGCGGGCACGATCAGCGTAGGCCAGCCGCGAGGCGCTTGCAAAGAGATGCCAGAGCCGTGGCCCGTCCAGCGTGAGGTCGTCCAGCTTGAACCGGTCGAGAAGCATCAGGATCTGGCCGGTCGTGGTAGCCCCGGAGGAAGGCGGTCCCATGCCGCAGATGCGATAGCGCCGGAAATCATGACAGACCGCGGGGCGTTCGATAACCCGATAAGCGGTGAGATCGTGCAAGCTGATCGCGCCCGGGCGTGGGCTGCGGCGCACCGCCGCGACGATCCGTTCAGCCAGGGGGCCGGTGTAGAAGGCGGTTGCGCCATGCGCGGAAATCATGTCGAACGTCTCGGCGAGTCGCGGCTGCTTCAGAATCGCTCCCGCCGACATTGGCTCGCCGCCGGGCAGGAAGACTGCCGCGGCGTCCGTTCCGTTCAAGCGTGAGGCATATCGGGCCAGCACATGTGTCAGACGCGGACTTACCACGAACCCGTCGCGCGCCAACCGGATCGCGGGCTGGAACAGTTCGCCCCACGGGAGTTTGCCGTGGCGCGCATGGAGCGCTTCGAGCAGGCGCACCAGACCCGGCACGCCGATGGAACGCCCTGATGCCACCGCCGTGCGGAAGGGCAGGGGTTCGCCGTTCTCCATGAACATGTCGGGTGTGGCACCGGCAGGCGCGGTCTCGCGCGCATCCCACGTAGTGAGCCCATCCGGTCCATGGACGAGCGCGAAAGCGCCGCCGCCGATGCCGCTGGACTGCGGTTCGACCACGTTCAGGACCAGAAGCGCGGCAACCGCAGCATCCGTCGCCGATCCGCCTTCGGCTATGATCCGGTCACCTGCCTGTGCGGCCAAGGGACTTGCCGCGACGATCATGTGTTTTTTCGCCGTCAAGAGCGGCTTTGCAGCGAAATTAGTGGCGTCTGCCGGTTCCGCCCTCGTCTGGGCGAAGGCTGGCGCCATAAACAGAAGGGCTAAGAGGAGAGAAATCATGTCTCGGACTTTAGGGAATCATCGGGGAGGAGATCCACCATCAGGCTGCACGCAGCCAGTTCTCGCAGGAAAGTTCGTCGATTCTCTCGAACTCGCGTTCATTTCCGGTGACGAGCGTATAGCCAAGGGTAACGGTCTGAGCGGCAATGAGCAGGTCGTTGCCGCCAATCGACTGGCCGGCTTTTTCGAGACGGGCGCGGAGCAGGCCATAGATCCCGTCGGCGGGTGTCTCGAAGGGCAGGATCTCAAGGGTGCCGAGCACGGCTTCAAGCTGCGCCGTCAGCCGTGGCGATCCCTTCCTGGCAGCCCCGTAGCGAAGTTCTGCCGCGACGATGATGCTGATACAGACCTGCGCTTCGCCAACCTCGCGAATGCGTTGGGTCACTAGGCCCTGCGGGTTGCGGATGAGGTCCGAGACGATGTTGGTATCGAGCAGGTAGCGCATCAAAACTCGACGGGATCGACGGGCAATTCGGGGATCGGTGGGAACTTCTCATCGAGTGGCCGTAGCGTTGACAGTACCGCCAGCAGGGATTTCGGCCGGGTCGGTTCGATGATCAGCCGGTCGCCCTCCTTGCGTATGAGGGCATCCTCACCGGGAAGCTCGAATTCGCGAGGAATCCGCACGGCCTGGTTCCGTCCGTTCTTGAATAGCTTGACGTGTCGTTCAGGGATCACAGGTACCTCATTGGCATATGCTAAAACATATGCCAAATGGAAAAAGCTGTCAACACGTGTCTCAAGTCATTCGATCCCTTTGTATATCGGCCTGCCTTGCCCTCATTTTGTCGCTTGCAAACTCTCTTGAAGCCTGCATGGGAAATTCCGATCAATTATCAAGGCTTGGAGACGTCGATCACGCAGATCGATATCTTGAACTTTTCATCCGCCGAGAGGGTGTCCAGCAGACGCACTCGCAGTTCGTGGGCGCTTGAGGGGCGTTTCCCGGATGGCGGCATCGGACAACCCTCCGCACCAAACCAGAACACCAAATAGATCCCATAACCATCGGCGCCCGGATCGCGGGTGTATTTTGTAATCAATTGTTCCCGGATCGCGCGCCACAGGTCACGGTGGGTACTTTTTTTGACTTCTACTGGCACTTTGAAGTCGCTATACGCCACGCGAATATCGGTCCGATTATCGTCCGCGTAGCGGACCTCCGGCTGGGCGTCGATACCCAATGGCTCCAGCTTGAGTCGTAAATCAGACAGCAGCATATCCCTGCAAAGATCTTCATGCTTAGGGGAATCCCCATTCCAGTACTGACGCCAGTCTGAAGTGTTTCCATCGCGGATTCTTTTGGCCACATCGGATAGGATATCCGTCGTAAGAGCCGCCAAATCGGCGGCGTTCGCGGGTTTCAGATTGTCAAGCACCTGAAGGACTTGATCAACGTCCTTATGCCGGAAACTCGCTTCTCGTCGTGTGATGTTCTGCTGATATGTCACGTCGAGGAGACGGTATCGCCAAGGATGTAGAGACTTATCGGATGACAGAGATTCGAGCGCTGCCGTCGCATCCCGTGATGGAACAGAAGCAAGTCGGTTGATGAATCCGATTACAAGGGGTACATCGGTTGGGAATTTTCTCCAAGGCGACGAATCGGAATAGGGTCTGTAAGAACCTCCGATCAGTCGAATCAGCAATTCCATGTCCTGAACGTCGAAGCGGTCAAGTAAATTTGCCGGGGATGCGGTCAAAAATTCCGCCAGGTGCCGGATTCGTTGCTCGTGGCTGGAGACCGCCGTCTTGAGCCTTTCGTGGTACAAGGCGGGTGAAGCAAGAAATCCGGCTGCCAGCCAGTAAACACGTTGGGCGATGTTCATGCTTGGGAAAGAGAGTTTGCGTTCGATGAGTTTCTCGAATGCCTCTTTTTCACAATGAAGCAGCGCGGCTTGGAGCAGAACACTCAGTAATCCAAGTTGCGGTGCCGTACACCGCACGGGGAAAAATTTTAATAAGGGCAGAGCCACCAGACGGGCGACCTCCTCGTACTCCTTTGAGCGTGCGAGTTCATGGGCTTCAGAAAAACGTTCTTTCCTGTTACGCAGTTGGGAACGAACGTACTCAATGAGCACGTTGGACACCACGTCTGGACGGCAAGTCAGCAACCATCGATACCAATGAGGCCTCTCTCCTCCATAATGGGGGAGTGTCCCTCTGTTGTAATAGAAGGCAATGGCTTGCCTGATCTGTCTTTCGTTGAGTGGCGGTTCTTTTTCTGGTTTGGAAAGTTCTTCCAGGCTGGCTAGGAAGGGAAGCTCAAAGAAATGTGTCCAATTTCCGGCACTCAGGCGTATGATTTCAGCATCGGTCGGAACGTCACTACGATTGATCGAATCCCGAAGAGCGGTCAGGACCGTCTCAATCAAGCCTGTGTCGTCTCCAAGCAACTTGTGCAGCCGGTCTCTGGGAGTACTCCCTTCAAAGAGTCTATTGATAGGTTCGTCGAAATATGCCGCAGCCAAATGGTTAAGCAGTGACGGCGGGCATCGATTTTCGCGTAGTGCCTCCCTGTTTTCTTTCAAAAGATCCCGAAACTTCTGCTGTTCTTCACTTATCTTTTTTTTAGCCCCATTCTTGAGCGCATTGTCCCTTTTTTTTGATTCTTTGCGCTCGGACAGACATTCTCTGAAAGCCTTCTCAAGGGTGGGGTGGGTTGCAAGGCGCTCTTCCACGATTTCCCAGGTCAAACCTTCGTCATGCCAGCGAGCATCCAAGGCATATGCGACCTCGCGGATGTACCACTTGGAAGCATTTTCGTCGATTGCGTTTGTCGCCTGTTCAAGGCACCAGGAACCGAAATCCGGTGGTGGCGTAGCATCAAATAATAACCTGTGGCGTTTCATGTCAACGCATATATCGAACCGTTGCTCACCGCTAGAATCTTCGATGCACGCGGCGATCATTGCTTTATGAGTATCGGGGTGCTCGCTCAGCCAAGTACAAATGCCTTTAGCACCGTCTGGAGGAACCCACATTTCATGATGATTCCATGCCGCGACCCCCAACCAGGAGAAGAGCCTGCCGGGAGCGATTTCTTCTTGAGCAGTATTCAGGAAACGGACTAACAAGTTTGAAGGCAGATGGTATATCAGGTTTCTTGTATCAGTAGGGTTCTTCCAAATTTTCTCCAGCAATTCATCGGATCGCTTGACGAGGATATCTAGGAGTTCCGCACATTGTGCGTTCGTCGAGTTCTCCACCACGTGGCTGGTCCAAAAACGCTTAAACATGCTGTACGGGTCTCGATGTTTAGGCATTCGCAAATATCGAAGGATTTCCAAGGCGGACAGCCTTGAAGGATAGAGTCCATTCAGGAGACGACCTAGCAATTCATCGTTCGGGTCCGGCACCGAGCCGCTATCTATATCCTTCAGCAACGCCATAAGCGCGGCATACTCATTGTTTTTGCCCTGATGGAGAATCGTATCGAGGGCGCGATATCCGATCCTTGGCCACCAGCTATCGTCCCTGACCACATCCAACAAAACATCTGTAAGTTTTGGAATAGCCGGACCGTGTCGAAGCGCTTCGACCAGACACACGACGAGCCCTTGGTGAGTTTCGTCCCGCATTGGATTTGTCAAAGCTTCTTTGAAAACGGGTTCCATATCAGGTGTTGCAAGATCACCAAAGCGGGAATCCATCCCCTCCAACGAATCGAAAAACCAGAGATTCTTCTGTGATTCACGATACAGGCCATGTATCAATCTGCGCTTCTCGTCGATTGAGAACTCTATGATGTCGCCGTAGAGTACGGTTCCAATCGGGTCACGCTCGATGATTGCCATCCGGCTTGTTTTGCTATGCACCGCGAGCCATGCAGAGAGACCTCGCATTTCCGACACAACACCGTCGTCGTGACCCGTCATCAAGGCGAGAATACGCCCGCCCGGCAAGCCGTTTTCGATCAATCCGGCAAGGTACTGGCCGGCAAGGAACTCGGCGACTTGCCGGTGAACCGGAATTGCGGGGCCTTCCGGGGGCGCCGTGAACAGCTTGGTGCCTAGCACGTCGCGAAGGATTCTCTGGTCCACACCGGATACCTGTTTCAACCCCAGGTATTTCTGGTCGCTCTCTGTGCCGGGCAGCGCGTATCCCGCAGCACCGGTAAGGAGTTGCACGGCGCAAAGCCGCCCCGCCGCTTCCAGCAGATTGGAGATGGCAACGTTATTCGGCTTAGCCAATTGATGTTCTTGATTGTGCTCGTGAAGCAGTGTCCGGCAGGCCATGTCGAACGTTTGTTTCCGCGTTTCCGGCCAATCGCCGCCCGTGCCTGCGACTGCCTTTGCCAGCATCGACAGGCTTTGCGGGTTCTTGAGTAAGGGTTCCAATCTTTTTCGGCGGGCTTCGTGAACGAATTTTTCCGGGTCATCGACTTTCAAATTGTTGCGCAGGATCTTGAGAATGTCCTCATTGGTGAGCGGATCGAGGCGCAGAACCGTCACCTGTCCGTTGAGCGATACGGTCTTCAAATGCTCTCTGTCATTGGCGCCGAACCAGTCGGCTTCACGGCAGGAAAGCCGGAACCGAGGTCGGTTCAATTGTTCGATCTTTTTGCGTATTCCTTCCAGTGCTTGGCGTCCGTCTGGTGAGCCCGCCCGCTTTTCGTCAAGGCCGTCAATAAACAGCGTTGTGCTATGCCATTTGGGGTGCCTATCGACGTCTAGCTCGATGAAGTCCCGGGCGGTCACGTAGCAAGCCTTTGAGCAGACAGCCTCTTGTTTGAACGTTGTGCTCTTGCCTGCACCGGGTGGACCAAGCAGCACGTAAGCGTCGGTATTTTGAAATTCTTCGAAAGACAGATAGGTGCGTTCGCTCTTGTCGGCGTTTTGTTTGACTTGGCCGTCTTCTCCGATTTCCGTGCATGTGCGTCGAACAAACTTGATCATGATTGCGTAAACCAATTCATGGCAGGAGTGGATAGAAATTCTGCAATCGGAATGCCGCCCTCACCGACAAGTAAGGAACGGCGGGGCGAGAAGCGCGTTTTGAATTCGTCCATCCCGATGGTTTTCTCTCTGCGCGGTCCGCTTTTGACTTCCAGCGCCACGAGTTTCCGGCCATGCTCCAGGACGAAATCCACCTCAAGGGATCGTTCCCGCCAATAATGAAGCCGCACCTCCGGCGTTCCCGTATTGAACAGGTGTGCACCAACGGCACTTTCAACCAATCGTCCCCAGAAACTTCGATCTGCTTTCGCCTCTTCGAACGTGTAACCGGAATGGACCGACATGAGCGCGGTGTTGAGCACGTTGAGTTTGGGACTGGAAGCCCTGCGGCGGTGCGCCCCTCCGGCGTATTTGGCAAGGCCCGCAAGCAGCCCAGCTTTCGACAACAAATCCAGGTAGCGCGCCAGGGTCGTGGTGTTTCCGGCATCCTGAAGCTGACCGAGCATTTTGTCGTATGCCAGGATCTGTCCGGACATTTCGGCGCCGAACTCAAACAGCCTTTTGAGGAGTGCCGGCTTGTCCACCCGCTCCATGGCGAGGATGTCCCGCTCGATATTCGGTTCGATAATGGAACCCAGAATGTATTCGCGCCAGCGCCGCTGCTCTTGAATCAGGGATGCTGAACCCGGGTACCCGCCGAAATAGATGTATCGGTCGAGGTCGAACCCGAATGCCTCGGACATCTCGATGAACGACCAGTGCGGGAGGCGGATGGTTTCAAAGCGACCAAGCATGCTTTCGCTCAACCCTCTCTGCATGAGCAGTGGCGCGGACCCCAACACGACCACGTGCAGAGGAAGACCCTCATGTCGGTCAGCATCCCATAGGCCTTTCACGGTCTCCGACCAATTTGGAATTTTCTGGATTTCGTCGAATACCAACACGAATCCCCGTTCTGATCGTTTAGCTTCCACTCTGGCCCGCTCCCACTGGCGAGTAAGCCATGCCACATCTCTTACATCTGAGGCGTGGACAATCTCTTCTTGACCGTCTGAGGGTAGATCAGCAGGTAGGTGAAGTGCAGTAGGCTCAGGCTCATCGATGGAAAGATATCTGTGCGGGAGGTCGATCTGTGCCAAGGCTTGCCGTACGAGCGTGCTTTTGCCGGTCTGCCGCGGGCCGGCAACGACGATCAGCCATCTTGGATCCTCACGCAGACGGCTCAAAAGCGTTGATATTTGCGCACGCTGGAAGCTGCTCATTTTTATATATTACTCTATTGAGTAAATTAACTCAATAGAGTAACTAATTGTTTGGATATCGGCTTGCTTTGCCATGACTTTGTCTTATGAAATGCCTGCTGAGTTAATTTACTCAAGAGCGTAATTCATGTACGGAATTGATTCCCAGTCGTTCGGCGTCTACGTTATCAGGGATGATTCGGATTATCAGCGACGCTTAAAATCTGCTACTCTAAGGCCTTGTTTGAGTAAAGGAGGAATGCAGCGTGTGTCTCTTGAACAAGTCGGCCTCTAGGCCGTTGCGAACCGCAAGATCACGAAAGAAGAATTTTTTCAGCATGAGGGAATAGATGCGAATGCCGTCATCTCTTTTCCGACTATGGCGAATCCGCTACAGCGGATCACAAGGCATTGTCGCCTCGGCATTTCTGGTAATTGTGCTGCTCGGCGCACCGGCTGCGGGGGCACAGACATTTGATGAAGCCTCGGCCGCCTATATGCGTGGCGATTATATCGTTGCCTTCGAGTCGTTTCTCTCCCTTGCTGAGCAAGGCCATGCCCGCGCGCAGTTCGTTCTTGGGAACATGTACGTCGAGGGGAAGGGTGTGCAGCAGGACTATGCCGAGGCCAAACGCTGGTTTCATCGGGCGGCCGAGCAGGGTTATACCCAGGCTCAGAACTACCTCGGGTGCATGTATGACGAGGGCAGCGGAGTGCCGCAGGACGATGCTGAGGCAGCGTACTGGTTCCATCAAGCAGCCGAGCAGGGCCATGCCGATGCCCAGTTCTATCTCGGGTCCTGTTACGCTAATGGGGAAGGAGTGCCGCAGGACGATGCTGAGGCGGTGCGCTGGTATCGCCAGGCGGCGGAACAAGGGGATGCCGATGCGCAGTGGCGTCTCGGGGACCTGTACGAAGAGGGTCGGGGTGTGCCACAGGACGATGCCGAGGCGGTGCGCTGGTATCGGCGGGCAGCTGAGCAGGGTCATGCTGGCGCTCAGAACAATCTCGGGGACAGTTGCGCTAATGGTGAAGGGGTCCCGCAGGATGATGTCGCAGCAACGTACTGGTACCGTCAGGCTGCGGAACAAGGCGACGCCGACGCTCAGGTCAATCTCGGGGCCATGTACGCCGAAGGTAGGGGTGTGCCGCAGGACTATGCCGAGGCGGTGCGCTGGTTTCGTCAGGCTGCGGAGCAAGGTGCGGCCCGTGCCCAGCACAGGCTCGGACTCATGTACCTCTTGGGAAGAGGTGTGCTCCAAGACTACGTTCAGGCTCACAAATGGTTTAATCTTGCGGCTTCTCGGTATTCCAGTTCTGAGCGAGAATTGCGAGACAAGGCCGTGCAATTCCGCGAGGAGGTTGCGTCGAAAATGACTCCGGCGCAGATTGCCGAGGCACAACGGCTGGCGCGCGAGTGGGAACCTGTACAGTGATCAGGCGTCTAAGGGAGAAATGGAATGCGTTATTGTAATTTTTGTTACAAACCTCTTAAGGAGGTGAGTGCTGCAACAGGCAACTTAATGGAACCGCATGGTCCACGTCCTTTTCATTGTTCCTGTCGTCCTCCCCACACTCAAAACGAAAAGACCGTCGAGGACAATTGGGAGACCTACCCAAGTCCGGAGAAAGCAAGAGAGTCTGGTCATCCAGACCCATGCGAAATTTGCTTTTCTGGGGAATGGCACGGTCGAACTCCATTTGCCTGACTGTTAAACCACACCCAAGGTTTGTCCTGCCTCTCGCAAGTTCCGCATGATGTTCTCCAACGGATCTTGCGCATGCTATAATTTAAAACCATTATCATCAGGCTACATGAGGAAATTTATGGCCAATAGCGCGCGAACGACGGTCTACTTGAACCCCGGGGTCTATCGTGCTCTGAAGTTGAAATCGGCAAAAAGCGACCGAACGCTCTCCGATATCGTCAACCAAGCGGTGCTTGAACTGTTGAAGGAAGACTCACTCGATTGGGAGGCCGTTGAAAAGCGACGAGGGGAACCGAGTCGCCCCTTCGAGGAGGTGCTCAAGGATTTAAATAGAGAAATGTCTTGATCTGTGTGACCGCATCTCGGGTCCACGCAGACTGATTGTCGGGTTACGCTACGCTAACTCGACCTACTCACGGTCTAACAATCGCTTTTGCCTTGCATGGGTGCCCCCTGATGAGTATCCTGTTCACATGGCGATGATGCTCTCCAAAACGTACGAAGCATTCAGGGCTGCGGGCGCGCCAGATGACAAGGCGCGCGAGGCGGCCGAAGAGATTGCCGGGTTCGAGAACCGGTTGGCTGCCATCGAAGCCGACATGAAGCTGCTCAAGTGGATGCTGGGGGTCAACCTGGCGTTCTCCTTGGCGATCTTGGTCATTCTTCTACGGCCGCTCACGACTTGATTCTTGATGCGGAGGCTTCTCCAAAGGCAATCCGGCTCACCAGCATTGATCATCGACTTTCTTGGTTAAAATCCTCGTTTACCATGTTACCCTGAAGCGGAAGTCGACTTCATCGAAAACGCTTCCTGTGCCTTCCGAAACGCGGTCACCACGTTCTCCAATTGCTCTGGCGTCTGTTCCGAACTGACGGTCCGACAATCGCTTTTGCCTTGCATGGGTGACTCATGATGAGTAACCTGTTTGCATGGCCATGATGCTCGCCAAAATCTATGAAGCGTTCATCGAGAACCGCTTAGCGAGCATTGAGAACCGACTCATCCGCCTTGAAGTCCTGACTGCCATTGTCCTGACCGGCGTGGTCAGCCTCGTCGTTAAAACCTTCTTCACCTGAAAGATCGCCAGAATTATGTGACCGTATCTCGGATCACGCAGACTGGTTGTCGGGTTACGCTACGCCTGTCCTGAGCGTAGTCGAAGGGCTAACCCGACCGACCTACTCATTCATAACGTCTTTCTCTCACATACGTTTTCCTGGAAATTAACCTCGTATTTTAAATCACACGCAAGGTTTGTCCTGTCTCTTGCAGGCTTCGCGCCACGTTCTCCAATTGTTCTTGCGTATGTTCCGAACTCACGGTGAGGCGTAGCCGGCTGCTGTGTTTGGGGACGGTCGGGGGGCGGATGGCAGGGACGTACACGCCGGCTTCGTACAGGGCTTGCGCCATCTCCAACGCTCGTTCCGGCGACTTGACGATGATCGGCAGGATCGGGCTTTGCGTGTCGGTGAGTTGAAAGCCCAGGTTTGTTAAGGCTGCTTGGAGAGCGTTGCGGTTGGTCCGGAGGCGTTCCAGGCGAGCGGGTTCGTGTTGGATGATCCGAATGGCCGCGGATGCTCCGGCGGCGATGGCGGGCGGTTGCGCGGTCGTGTAGATGAAGGCCTTTGAGGTATTGATCAGATAGTCTTTGAGAGAAGCCGTTCCAGCGACGTAGCCTCCGCTGGTTCCGATCGCTTTGCTCAGTGTGCCCATCTGGATAAGGTCTTGAGGGTTCACGCCGAAGTGTTCCGCTGTTCCTCGGCCGTTTTTTCCCATGACCCCGGTGCCGTGGGCGTCGTCGATGACCAGCGTGGCCTCATGCTGCCGGCAGAGCGTCAGTAGATCCGGGAGTGGCGCGAGATCGCCATCCATGCTGAAGACGCCTTCGGTGACGACCAGGGTGGGGCAGGCCCGTCCCCGTTTCTTGAGCAGTTTTTCCAGGTGCTCGATGTCGTTGTGGTGAAACACGCGCAGCCTGGCTTTGGCTAACCGGCAGGCTTCTATCAGGCTGGCGTGGCAGAAGCGGTCGGCGAGGATGAAGCCATCCCGGTCGATGAGTGACGGGATCAGCCCCAGGTTCGTGGTGTAGCCCGTGCCGAAGGTCAGAGCGGCTTCGACTTGTTTGAATTGGGCGAGGTCTTGTTCGAGTTGGTGGTGGGGCGTCATGGTGCCGGACATGAGGCGCGCGGCGCCTGCGCCGACGCCCCATCGTTCGATTGCTTCGACGGCTGCCCGTTTGATGGCGGGATGATTGGCCAGCCCGAGGTAATTATTCGAGGCCATGGAAATGAATCGTCGGCCTTCGATGGTGATGGTCGGCTCCGACGGCGACTCCGCGATCCGGAGTTGCCGTCGCAGGTATCGCGTTTCCAGATTGTTTAACTCTTGTTCAAAGTCGCGTAACATAAGGCCACGTCCGGGTGCGTAACATGGTCTGTGGTCGTTGTCGGGTTACGCTACGCCTGTCCTGAGCGAAGTCGAAGGAAGCGTAGTCGAAGGGCTGCCCCGACCTACGGAGTTTCGACCCCCTCACCCCAGCCCTCGCCCGCTGTACGGACCGGAGAGATAGGTAACGGGTGTTCGGGGACATGGGTAACACATTGTGCCTTAGTGAGCGGGGTGGTGTAAATCGAGATCCGCCACATGTTGATGACAACAATACACCCGCCAGAGTCCATCGTGGGGCGTCGGGCGGAGCGCGACGGGGTAGCCCCGGA
>MPMZ01000065.1 GCA_002238765.1 Nitrospira sp. bin75 | reverse complement strand
TTGACATTGTTCATTGAGTATCCAGGGGTTTTGTCTTTTCCCTCGTACGCAAGAACAACGACACTGGATTTCCGATCAGAGCCTGTCCTTGACGTGTGTCATCGAGGATCAGGAATGACGGAAGGAGAAAAACAGGAATAACAGATTCGGGCCCTACGGGAAAATCCCGGGCGACGTCAGGCCTGTCTCTTCCGGAAAGCCCATCATCAGGTTCATGGATTGGATGGCTTGCCCAGCCGCCCCTTTGACCAGGTTGTCCAAGGCCGACACGGTGATAACGTGGTTGGTGCGTTGATCCACGAAAGCTCCGATGTCGCAAAAATTCGATCCTCGCACGTGGGTGGGATTGACTAAAGTCGATTCTTCCCGAATTCGGATAAATCGTTCGTTGGCATAAAATTCCTTGTACAACGCGGTGACCGTCTCGTTCGTGAGCGGTTTGCGGAGTTTGGCATAGGCCGTGCTGAGAAGCCCGCGATTCATCGGGATCAGATGCGGAGTAAACACGACATGCACGTTTGCCTCTTTCCGTCCGTGAATGATGCGGTTCAATTCCTGTTCGATTTCAGGGGTGTGCCGGTGTCGGGTCACGTTGTAGGCCGTCAGCGAATCATGGGCTTCGGGAAAATGGTAGGGCAGGGCCGGGCTTCGCCCCGCTCCTGAAATGCCGGATTTCGAATCAACGACAATGGTATCCGTTTGGATCATCCGATGGGCAAACAACGGAGCCAACTGCAGAATAGCCGCCGTCGGGTAGCAGCCCGGCGCGGCAACCAGTCGAGACCGCCGGATCCGTGTCCGGTGAAGTTCCGGAAGCCCGTACACGGCCTTTTTCAGCAGACCGGGTGACGTATGCGGCGCACCATACCATCGTTCATAGGTCTCCCGTTCCATCAGCCGAAAGTCGGCGCTCAGATCAATGACGGGCTTTTTGGCTTTGACGCATGCGGTCACGGGGTCCATGGATTTCGTATGGGGCAGTGCTGAAAATACCAGATCGACCTTTTTCAGGATGGGTTCGACGTGGAGGGGCGCAAAACGAAACTCGTGAAACGTTTCGAGGTGCGGGAACAGGGAAGTCACCGGAAGCCCGGCGGACTTGTCCGCCGTCACGTTGGTGACCGTGACGAAGGGGTGACTGTCCAATAGACGCAGGAGTTCCCCGCCAGTATAGCCACTGGCCCCCAGGACGGCCGCTTTTAATCGAGTTCGACGCATTGGTGCTGAGTCTCAACTTGCCATAAATGAATAAGACGAAAAAAGGGAAGGCAGCGAAGCCTTCCCTTTTTTCGTCACCATCGTATCCGATGTGATTAACGTTTGGAATATTGGAAGCGGCTTCGTGCGCCTTTTTGCCCGTATTTTTTCCGTTCTTTCACACGGGGGTCGCGTGTCAGCAAACCGTCTTTCTTGAGAACGCCGCGAAAATCCGGGTTCACTTGCACCAGGGCTTTGGCAATCGCGTGGCGCAAGGCGCCGGCCTGTCCGGTCCCGCCGCCGCCGCAGACTGAGGCTGTAATGCGAAATTGTCCCCGGGTATTCGTCACTTCAAGCGGTGCTTCCACTTGAATGCGATGTGACAGAAGGGTGAAATAATGGTCAAGCGTCCGGCCGTTGACCGTAATGTCCGGAGGGCCCGGTTCGATCCAGGCGCGTGCGATCGCATATTTGCGTTTTCCCGTAGCATAATGACGTTGACTTGCCATCTGTTAAAGCCTTTCCTCTAAATATTCAGAGAGATGCCGGTTTTATGACCAGGGTTCAGGACATTGTGCGACATGGGGGTGATCCGTCCCAACGTACACGCGTAACTTCTTAGCCATTTTCTTCCCTAATGGATTGTGTGGAAGCATGCCTCGAATAGCTTTGGACACGATTTCCGTCGGGGCTTTTTTCAAGAGTTGTTCGGCGGTAATGGATTTGATTCCCCCGGGATATCCGGTGTGGTGATAATACGTTTTTTCCTTTAACTTTTTTCCGGTCAGTCGAATCGCTTCGGCATTGATCACGATCACGTGGTCGCCCGTATCGACGTTGGGCGTGAACGTCGGTTTATGTTTGCCGCGGAGAAGCGTGGCGGCTTGAGTCGCCAATCGACCGAGCGCGATGCCCTTGGCATCGAGAATATACCATTTCCGATCGATTTCATCGGGTTTTGCTTGAAAGCTACGCATCAGAAATTCTCCATGTTTCAGCCTGCGATTATGTTTCGGATGACCCCGATTCCTTGGGATCGAGTCTGGCCAGCCAAGCCTCCAGGTTGTCTCCGGCCCTTCTTTTGAGGACGTCTTGTGTCACGTAGATCGGACACTTGGCTCTCAAGGCCAGGGCGATGGCATCGCTTGGCCGGGAATCCACCGTTCGTTGGAGTCCATTCACAGACACGTGAACCGTCGCGTAGTACGTGTTGTTTTGGACGTCCGTCACCACGACTTGAGAGATTTTCAT
Source organism: Nitrospira sp. bin75 (assembly GCA_002238765.1). GTDB lineage: Bacteria > Nitrospirota > Nitrospiria > Nitrospirales > UBA8639 > Bin75. The sequence continues at coordinate 13,034 of MPMZ01000065.1, read as the reverse complement.
GCCAAGATGGGTGGAGAGACTTGCAATCAAATCGTGACTCATCGGTCTGGGGGGAACCACGTCCTCCAACGCTAGGCGGATGGAAGTCCCCTCGGCCGTGCCCACCCAAATGGGAAGGACATCGGCATTGTTTTCGTCTCGAAGGATCACGATCTGGGTATCCGTATTGGGGTCGACCAGCACCCCATGAACTTTTAATGGGACGAGATCGGTATTTTGTTCCACACTCATGGATGTTGCGAAAAACCGGTCCGGTTCAACGAGAATCGGGGACCGAACGTCAGGTCTCGGATTTGCCGAAATCTTCAGGTTTTAAGTTTTCGAGCCAGCGCTCCAATTCCTCGGAACTCTGTTTTTGCAGGACTTCCTCTCTGGTAAAGATCGGTGCTTCGGCGCGCAAAGCCAGGGCAATTGCATCGCTGGGTCTTGAATCAATCGAGTATTCCGAATCACCGTACCAGAGATGGATTTCGGCATAATACGTATTATCTTTTAAGTCAGTGACTACGGCGCTCAAGACTTTGGCGTCCACATTGTCCAAAATCGATTTCATGAGATCGTGTGTCATGGGACGGGGCGGGGCAATGCTCTCCAAAGCGAAACTGATGGCGCTCGCTTCAGACTTTCCGACCCAAATCGGAAGCATATCGGAGTTTTGCTCGTCCCGAAGGATGACGATATAGGCATTATTGTAGGGGTCAAACAAAAGCCCTCGCACGTTCATTTGCGTAATCATACCTAGAATCCACTCTTCCTCTGCCAAGCTTTGTGCAATCCGGCTAAAACTAGCATTCAGTTCTTTCTGTTGTCAATTCAAATGCGGAAAGAGTAATTTTCTCCGGACGGAGCGAGTGCTCTCTTTTGAGGACGATTACCCGACCGGGAGATCGTAGGCGGAAAGCAAGCCTTGTACGTGGGGAATCACGTCGGACGGTGGGAGTTGGACCACTTCCCCGGTATCGCGCCGTTTTAATTCCACGATGCCTTGCGCCAGGCCCCTGTCACCGATGGTGAGATGAAACGGGGCCCCGATCAAATCGGCGTCGTTGAATTTCACCCCGGCGCGTTCGTTGCGATCATCCCACAAGACTTCCAACCCTGCTTGGATGCACGAATCGTACAGCATACCGGCGGTGTTGACGACCTGCTCCGAGGCCGTGACGGGCAATAAATGGACGTGAAAGGGCGCAATGGGCACGGGCCACACCATGCCTTTGTCATCATGGTTCTGTTCAATGGCTGCGGCGGCGGTCCGGCTGACGCCGACGCCGTAACACCCCATAATGGCTAACGTTTCCTGTCCGTCCGCATCCAGAAACGTCGCATTCATGGCTTCGCTGTACTTTGTCCCCAACAAGAAGACGTGACCGACTTCGATGCCTTTGGCTTCCTGCAAACGACCGTTGCTTCTGGGTGACCGGTCGCCGGCTTGGGCTTGACGCAGGTCGAGGAACGCCTCGACGGCAAAGTCACGATCCCAGTTGACGTTGATCAGGTGGGTGTCGTTCTTGTTCCCCCCGACGACGAAGTTCCGCATGGCCTTGACCGCGTGGTCTGCGATGATGCGGATACCCTTGAGCCCGACCGGACCGGCAAAGCCTACCGGCGCGGACGATACGTGGCTCACGGTTTCCGCGTCTGCCAGCGTGATTCCCGTCGTTCCCAGGAAACGATTGATTTTGATTTCATTGGCCTCGTGGTCCCCGCGAATCAGGACCGCAATGACGTCATCCGCGGGTGTCCGGTAGAGCAGGGTTTTGACGAGTCGATCGGGGGAAACCTTCAAAAAGGCACAGACCGCCTGCACGGTTTTAGTCCCGGGCGTCTCCACGGCTTCGAGGGCGAGGGGAGCGGCGTCGTTCTCTTCCGGGGGAGGCGGCACTTCCGCCAACTCGACGTTGGCGGCATAGGCCCCCTGTTTGTCGTAGACGATGGTTTCTTCCCCGGTCTCGGCCAGGACCATAAATTCATGCGACATGCTGCCGCCGATCAAGCCGGTGTCCGCCTCGACCGCGCGGAACTCGAGCCCGCACCGTGAAAAAATTCGCTCGTACGCGTCATACATTTTTTGATAGCTGAGCCGTGCACTCGCTTCATCGGCATCGAAACTGTAGGCGTCCTTCATGATGAATTCGCGCCCGCGCATCAAGCCGAAACGGGGGCGGATTTCATCGCGGAATTTGGTTTGGATCTGGTAGCAGTTCATCGGGAGTTGACGATAAGAGCGGACCTCTCTGCGAAAGAGGTCGGTGATGACTTCTTCATGGGTGGGGCCGAAGCAAAAATCGCGGTCATGCCGGTCCTGGCATCGAAGCAATTCCTTGCCGTAAAAATCCCACCGTCCCGTTTCGCGCCACAATTCGGCCGGAGAAAGGATCGGCATCAACAGTTCCTGCGCCCCGGCGCGATTCATTTCCTGTCGAATAATGCATTCGATTTTCTTGATGACGCGCAGGCCCAGCGGGAGATAGGTGTAAATCCCGGCTGCAACTTTTCGAATCATACCCGCGCGCAGCATGAGCCGGTGGCTGATGACTTCAGCTTCGCCGGGGGTTTGACGGAGTGTTGGAATGAACACTTGGGTCGTTCGCATATAGGCGTGATCCTTATCGTCTGTGTTTATTCATTCGTTGGTAATTTCTGCCCGTTCCTTCCCCTCCTTTGAAGGACGGGGACTTTTTCCGAAGAGGGAAAAGTCGGGAGGTAGAGCCGGAGCGGGCAGGTCGCGTGTGGTCGTCGGTGCTGGTGTTTTCCGGGTATGCGACGATTCTACTCCACCTGGCCTCCCCTTACAAAGGGGAGGGAAAGGTGGCTATATATAAAGGGTACTGCTCGAGGATTCAAGCTTCTTCCGTTCTTCGGCTCGTCGCCAGCAACAGGGTGAACGATCCTGCCAGGGTTGCCAGAAGGGATCCGGCGAGGACGGCGGTCTTGGCCGCTTCGACAATGGCCACGTCGTCGAAGGCGAGGGTGGCGATAAACAGGGACATGGTGAACCCGATCCCGGCCAGGCATCCCACCGACGCCACGTGGAGGAAACTGATGTCCTTGGGGAGTTCCGCTATACGAAGCCTCACGCCTACCCATGCGAATAGCCAGATTCCCAGTGGCTTGCCAACGATGAGGCCCAGGATGATTCCCATGCTCATGGGCTCGGCCAGCAGGTGGAGCGACTCGCTTTCCAGGCTCACGCCGGCGTTTGTCAGGGCGAACAGGGGGAGAATGGCGAACGTCACGAACGGCATGAGCGCATGTTCGAGTTCCTGGAGAGGGGCGGTGGCGTGTTCCGTCAACTGTTCCATCGAGTGCACGATATGGTGCTGTTGGTTGGTCAGCATGCGCCTGTCCGCGGGGAGTCCGGTATGCCGCAATCGTTCCAGCAAGTCCCGGGTCCAGTCGTGCAGTTGCCGGGCATTAATGACGGTTCGCGCGGGAATGGTGAATGCCATCAGGACACCGGCCAGGGTCGCGTGCACGCCCGACTTGTAGAATGCTATCCAGATGGCGCATCCGATGAGAAAGTAGATGATCGGGTTGCGCACGCCGATGACGTTGGCGCCGATGGACACAGAGAGGAGCAATCCGCCGATGAGCAAACTCCACGGCGCGATGGCGTCCGTATAGAAAACCGCGACCACGACAATGGCCCCGATATCGTCCACGATGGCCAGCGCGGTGAGGAAGATCTTGAGTGAAACCGGCACAGGGAAAACAGCCAGAAGCCCCAGGGCGAACGCGATATCCGTGGCCATGGGAATACCCCAGCCGCGAGCAAATGCTCCGTCGCCGTTAAAGGCGACGTACACGAGAGCCGGCACGACCATGCCGCCGATCGCGGCGAGGACGGGCAAGGCTGCTTTCCGGGGATTGGCCAATTCGCCGGCCAGCAATTCACGTTTGATCTCCAAACCGACCACGAAAAAGAAGAGGCCCATCAGGCTGTCGTTGATCCAGTGGCTGATGGATTTGTTCAGGCCGAACGGTCCGATGGAAAGGGCGAGTTCCGTCTGCAGCCAGTGGTGATAGAACTCGGCCCAGGGTGAGTTGGCCCAGGCGACGGCCACGACCGTGGCCGCCAGGAGCAGGATGGCTCCCGACAGTTTGTGGGCGGCAAAAATCTGGAAGGGCCGCGCCAGCCGGTCGGCAAGACTTTCTTCGATGCTCCAGGATGGTTTCATAGCTTGGACGCGAACGCGCGAACGGGCATAGAGGATTGTCGGGTTACGCCCTTCGACTACGCTTCGCTATGCTCAGGACAAGCGAAGCGTCATCCGACAAATCGTCCGACTATTGAAGCAGGCGCTGGATGTCATTGAAAAACGCAAAAATCATAATCCCGAACAGCAGCACGATCCCCACTTGTTGGGTGAATTCCCGCTGACGCTCGGCGAGGGGACGGCCCAGGACCGCTTCGCAGGCGAAGAAGAACAGATGGCCGCCGTCCAGGACGGGAATGGGCAGGAGATTCAGAATGCCCAGGTTGATGCTCAGGATGGCCACGAAGAACATGATGTCGGGTAGCCCCCGTTCGGCAGCCGTTCCCGAGGCACTGGCGATCATGATGGGCCCCCCGATGTTTTTCGAGGAAATTTCTCCGGTCAACATCTTGTAGATGCCGACCACGGTGAGTTCGGACCAGCCCCACGTGGCTTTCACGCCCTGGACCACGGCCATGAGTGGTGAAGACGCGCGGATCACCGAACGCCCCGATCCCATGATGCCGATTTTCCCGATCGTGGCGCGCGTTCCGTTGTCCGTGACTTCATGGGGCTCGGGAATGATCGTCAACGTGACGACTGCGCCTTCACGGTCCACCTGCATGGAGAGAGGATCGTTCGGATGAGCCTTGACGATACGGGTCATCTGGGACCAGGTCTGTATCGACTCTCCCTGAATCTCAAGGATGCGATCACCCTTCTTAAGCCCTGCTTGGGCAGCCGGCATATCCGGCATGACGGCGGTCACGATGGGAGCCGCCTCCTCGATGCCGATGACGTACAGCGGGTGCTCGACGTTTTCCGGATCGTAGAGTTCCGGCGTGATGAGGAAGGTTTTCAGGGAGTCGTCCCGGCGAACCTCGACGGTGAGCGAACGTCCGCCGCTTTCGGCAACCGCGGCATAGACCTCGTTCTTCGTGGTGATCTCCTGTCCATCGATGCGCGTGATCCGGTCACCGACTTGAAGACCGGCCTGGCCGGCCGGCGAATCCGGCCTCATGGCGTCGATCGTGGGTGAGAGTTCGGCAAACGTCGGGATGGGCAGGGGGGCACCTACGGCCAGCCACGCTGAAAAAATCAGGTAACTCAGGAAAAAATTGAACCCCGGCCCCGCCGCCACGATGAGCGTCCGTTTCCATAAGGGTTTGTGAGAAAATGATTGTTCCCGCTCCTCCGGCTGGACCGGCTCACCAGCGTCTTCGCCGAACATTTTGACGTATCCGCCGAGGGGAATGGCAGAGATGAGATATTCGGTATCCCCGACTTGACGGCTCAGCACTTTCGGCCCGAAGCCCAGGGAAAATTTCAGAACTTTGACTCCTGCCCAACGCGCCACGATGAAGTGTCCGAACTCGTGAAAAGTCACGAGGACACCTAATACTACCAAGAACCACCAGATCTTTTGAATAACGACGAAAATGATATCAGGAGACATTGCGTAACTCGTACCGGTGATGAAAAACGGGTGTTGACATCAGGAGACCTTGAGGGTGAATTCCGAGGCTTTTTCCCTCGCCCAACGATCGGCCTCCAAGGCATCCTCCAAAGACGTGAGCGGTCGAACGTCGGCACATTGTACGGTTCGTTCGATGACGTTGGCAATGCGCCCGAAAGGGAGTCCGCGATGCAGGAATGCATCGACGGCGACCTCATTCGCGGCATTGAGAATGGCCGGACAGGTTCCGCCAAGGGCCAACGCCTCATAAGCCAACCGCAGGCAGGGAAACCGGACCGGATCGGGTTCATAAAACGTCAATTTGCCGAATTTCCACAAATCCAGAGAAGGCGGGTCCAGGGGCACGCGTCGAGGGTAATCCATGGCGTAACTGATCGGGGTTCGCATATCGGGCAATCCCAACTGGGCGATCACTGACCCATCCCGGTATTCTACCAGAGAATGGATGATACTTTCCCGGTGAACGACCACGTCGAGTTGAGCCGGCGGGCAATCAAACAGCCACCTGGCTTCAATGACTTCCAGCCCTTTATTCATCAGCGTGGCAGAATCCACGGTAATTTTCGCCCCCATGTCCCAATTCGGATGTTTGAGCGCCTGCTCGGGCGTGGCCGTTTCGATTTCTTCCTTCGTGCTGTCCCAAAACGGGCCGCCGGAAGCCGTCAGGATGATGCGACGGACGTCCTCGCGTCGATGGCCGACCAGCGATTGAAAAATCGCACTGTGTTCACTGTCGACGGGGAAGATGGGGACGCCTTGGCTGCGAGCTTCCTCCTGCATGAGTTGGCCCGCCATCACCATGGGTTCTTTGTTGGCCAAGGCCACCCGGCGACCCGCGCGAATGGCGGCCATGGTCGGAACCAGGCCGGCTCCCCCCACGATGGCCGAGATGACCAGATCACTCTCCGCAAGGGACGCCACTTCCGTCACGCCGTCAGGGCCGTCGAGGACGTGAACGGCAGGATCGTTCACTCGGGAACGGAGTCGTTGCGCCGCGGCAGTATCGGCCAGGGCCACGAATTTCGGACGAAATGCACGGATCTGCTCTTCCAGCTTCCCGTCACTGTGCCGGGCAGCCAACCCCAAGATCGAAAATTGATCGGGAAATTTGGCGACGATGTCGAGGGTGCTGTCTCCAATGGAGCCCGTTGAGCCGAGCAGGACGATCTGTTTCATGGTACGTGCATTTGCCTTTGTCGCTGCGCCATCTTATGGCGCTTCTTCCCGGCGTTCTGTGGGGCGGCATGAGATGCCGCCGCTTCCCCTCCTTTGTAAGGAGGGGCGAGGGGAGGTAGAGGTTGAAGTTGAAGCGAGTACTGTGAAAATCAGTACCCTCTGTGCGTTGGCTCTACCCCACCCCCGCTTTTGCGGGAGCATGCCTAGCTCGACCTCCCCATACAAAGGGGAGGGAAAAGCACGCGGCACCGCTTACACGCTACGCTAATTCTACCTACCGTACAAACGCCATATAATAATAGAAGAACGGCCCGTTGAGAAGCAGGCTGTCGATGCGGTCCAACATGCCTCCGTGTCCGGGAATCAGGGAACCGGAATCCTTCACGCCGGCAGATCGTTTCAAGGCCGACTCGGAGAGATCTCCCAGGAGGCCCAGTACGGTGAACAGCAAACCCAGGATCAGACAATCGACCGGCGTGACGGCGGGGAGAAACCAGAGGTGGCCGATCCAGGCGATGAGCGGGGCCGCAATCAGGCCGCCGAGAAACCCTTCGATGGTTTTTTTCGGGCTTAGGCGGGGCGCCAGAGGCCATACCCCCCAAGTTTTTCCGACGTAATACGCAGCGGCGTCACCGGCCCACGTCACCAGCAATACGAACAACACCAATAACGCCCCATCGTGTTGGTTTCTCAGCCACAGAAAGTGTCCGAATGTATAGCCGACATAGAGAATGCCGAACAGGAAAATGAACATGGCCGGATGGCCGTTCCCCGAAGGAGCGAAGCCGATCTGATAACACAGGAGGCCCACGAGGGTGATCGAAAGGGCCAGAGAAAAACCGAGTGCCGCCGGCCACTGCATGGCGATCAGGAGAAGCAACGCTCCCGGAAACACAACGAGGGCGTGCCGGGGCAGGTCCCGCCGCTCAAAGAAGAGTCCCAGTAATTCCCATTGTGCGAACAGGACAGTTGTGGTGATGAGTACAAAGAACGCCACGGGTGGAAGATGCCGGGTAAGCACATACAAGAGAGGAAGCAGGACCAGGGCGGAATAGACGCGCTTCGGGTCAAACCCCAACGTCACTCCCATTCTTCGTGCTCACAGCCTGTTTTGAGGAGAGACGCCGTGCGAAAGACGACCGAAACGACGATCCCGTGTTTGATAATCGAGCAGCGCCAACAACATCTCGCGTCGTCGGAAGTCGGGCCAAAGCGTTTTTGTAAAATAGAGCTCTGAATAGGCGATTTGCCAGAGCAGAAAATTGCTGATTCTCGCTTCCCCGCTCGTTCGAATGAGGAGGTCCGGGTCCGGAAGGCCGGCCGTGGACAAATACTGCTCGAATTGGGTTTCATGAACGGGCCCCGAGACTTTTCCGCATTGAATATCGTCGATCACCCTGTTCGCGGCCTCGACAATTTCGGAGCGACCTCCATAACTCAGGGCGACCACCACGGTCCGGTCGGTGAAATGTTCAGTTTCCCGGGCGATGGTCCGTACCAGCTCTTGAGTGGAAGCAGGAAGCTCGTGCAGCAGACCTATGGGGAAAAACCGTGCTTTTCGTTCATGAAAGGTCGGCCGTTCCTGAAGAAGAAATTCTTCAAGGAGCGTCATGAGCAAGTCGATCTCGGCTTGGGGCCGGTTCCAGTTCTCCTGCGAGAACGCGTACAGCGTGACGATGGGAATGCCGAGCCAATAAAAGGTATTGAGCACTTCGCGGACGGCAACCAGGCCCTCCCTGTGACCCGCAATGCGAGGCAGCCCGCGATGAGAGGCCCAGCGGCCGTTCCCATCCATAATTACGGCCACGTGACGGGGCAACGCGTCCTGGTCGAGCTGGGAAAAGAGGTCGTCCTCCGTGAGTTCCGTGAAGGAATGTGTTGAATGGAGAGGCATCGGATTCGGTGGAGGAACGCGTCGCGCAAGAAGGTGATGGACTCAATAAAACAGTCTAATCGTGAGCCCCGGCCTTGTCAAACCAGAGTGTGTGAAAACAGCCGACGCCACCCCGCATCCTTCTTTCTTGCGAAAATTTCAGCGGGCGTGTTAAGTGTAGATCCCATGTCCCGGCAGGTCGTGAAACTCGAACAGTTTGCCCTTGAGGAACGCGAGGTCGAGCAGGCTTTGGCTCGGGTGAACGTGCGTGCCGTGGATTACGCGGACATCTATTTTGAATCGACGATCTCCGAATCCGTGTCCATGGAGGAAGGTATCGTCAAGCGCGCCGTGAAGAGTATTTCCCAGGGCGCCGGGGTCCGGGCGACTGCGGGGGAAAAAACCGGGTTTGCCTATTCCGACGAAGTCTCGCCACGGGACCTGGAGATTGCCGCGGAAACCGCACGCTACATCGCCGACTCCCCGAAAGGCGACGTCCCTGTCCCCGTCACGCATCGTCCCACCGCGCCGCACAATCTCTATCCGCTTGAGCAGCCCCTGACCGGCATCGCCACCCAGGAGCGCGTAGACCTGCTGAACCTGATTGATCAGGAAGCGCGTCGCTATGATCCTCGTATTACAAAGGTGATGGCGTCCTTCAATACCGAACAGAAAATGATGCTGGTGGCAACCACCGAAGGATTACGCGCCGGCGACGTGCAGCCGTTGTCCCGCCTCCAGGTGACGTGTATTGCCGAGGAGGGAAACAACCGGCAGTCGGGCACCTTCGGCGGAGGGGGGCGCGTGGCTTTTTCCTTTTACCATGAGCAGGACCGGGCGAAGTCGTATGCCCGGGAAGCCGCCAGGCAGGCCATCCTGAATCTCGGTGCCGTGGATGCGCCGGCGGGCATCCTGCCGGTGGTCTTGGCAGGCGGCTGGCCCGGGATTTTGTTGCATGAGGCCGTGGGGCACGGCCTGGAAGCGGATTTCAACCGCAAGAAAACGTCGGCGTTCAGTAATCTACTCGGTCAGCGCGTGGCGTCCGAGGTGTGTACGATCGTGGATGACGGGACGTTGCCCTCCAGGCGAGGTTCGCTCAACATTGACGATGAGGGCATGCCCACGACAAGGACCGTCCTGATCGAAGAGGGCATCCTGTGCGGGTACATCACGGATCGTCTCAATGCCCGGCTGATGGGCATTCCCTTGACCGGCAACGGGAGGCGCGAGGATTTTCGAAGCCTGGTGCTGCCGCGGATGACCAATACTTTCATGCTGGCCGGTCAGTCGGAACCCGAGGATATTCTCCGGTCCGTCAAGAAAGGCTTGTATGCCGTGTCGTTCGGAGGCGGGCAGGTGGATATCACGAACGGCAAGTTCGTCTTTTCGGCGAGCGAAGCCTATCTCATCGAGGATGGAAAGGTCACAAAGCCGGTCAAAGGGGCGACGCTCATCGGGAGCGGGCCCGACGTCCTCAAGCAGGTGTCCATGGTCGGTCATGATTTGCAATTGGATTCGGGTATCGGGACCTGCGGAAAAGAAGGCCAGTCCGTACCGGTCGGCGTAGGGCTGCCCACGATTCGAATCGACGAGATTACGGTGGGGGGGACCTCCACGTAACACTGTCGCGCTGAAACCGTCTAAAATTAAACCTAAAGTTTAATTTCAGGCATCATCCATCATGCATGAATCCGCGGAAGTCCTGAAGACGCTTGCCGCCGACCTGGTCGACCGGGTCAAGGCCCATGGGGCCACGGAAGCCGACGTGCTGGTGGCGGAAGGGGATTCCGTGTCGGTTCAAGTCCGGTTATCGGCCGTGGATCGGTTGAGCAAGGCCCGGGAAAAGAGTCTGGGGATTCGGGTTTTTTTCGGGAAACGGTCCGCCAGTGCCTCCACCTCGGATTTTTCCGACACGTCGCTCAAGCAATTGGTTGCCGACACTTGTGCCCTGGCGAAGACCGTCGCTGAGGATAAGATGTCGGGCCTGCCCGAACAGGCGGCTCTGGCGACTGACGTACCGGATTTGGATCTGTATGATCCTACCGCCATGCCCGTGGAAGAGACCATTGACGTGGCGCAACGCGCGGAACGGGCTGCCATGGATGCCGATCCCCGCATCACCAATTCTGAGGGAGCCGAGTGTGGTTCGGCTTATGGTGCGGTGGTGTTGGCCAACACGCATGGCTTCGTGGGGTACAATCGGAGTTCCCGGTTTTCCCTGTCCGTGGCGCCCGTGGCCGAAGGCCCTGATGACCAGGGCATGCAACGGGACTACTGGTATACGGTCTCGCGTAAACGGCATGAATTGGAGGAGCCGGAGTCGGTCGGACGAATCGCTGCGGATCGAACGCTTCGGCGCTTGGGGGCTCGAAAGGTCGGGACTCAACGGGTTCCCGTGATTTTTGATCCGGAAATGGCGTGCAGTCTATTGGGGCACCTCGCGAGTGCGGTCTCCGGGTATGCGCTGTATAAAGGCGCTTCGTTTTTGCAGGGGCAGTTGGGGAAGCCCATTGCTCCGAAGTACGTGAGCGTGGAAGACAACGGTCGGATGCCGGGCAAGATCGGGTCCCGTCCTTTCGACGGAGAGGGATTGCCGACCCGCAAGACGATGATCCTCGACCAAGGCGTGCTGTCCAGCTATTTGTTGGATACGTATTCCGGAAGAAAGTTGGGGATGGCGTCCACCGGAAACGCGTCCCGAAGTATCGGTGATAATCCAGCCGTCTCTCCGACGAATTTGTTTTTCCATCCCGGCGACGTGTCGCCCGAGGAGATCATCCGGTCCGTCACTCAAGGCTTGTACGTCACCGAGTTGATCGGATTCGGCGTAAACATGGTGACGGGAGACTATTCTCGCGGCGCCTCCGGCTTTTGGATTGAGAACGGTGAATTGGCCTATCCGGTTGAGGAGGTGACGATTGCCGGCAATTTGAAACAGATGTTTCAGGATATTGAGTCCATTGGGAATGATTTGGTCTTTCGAGGAAAACTGGCGAGTCCCACCATACGCATACGCGACATGATGGTGGGGGGGCATTGAATGCGCGAGTGTCCCGGAAGCCGAAGGAGTCGTTATGCCACTTGACGTTGAAGATGGAGCCAAAGCTCTACAGTTGGTCACCTCGCGCTACGATCAGCGGGAATGGCGAAAAAAAATTGAAAAAACTTTGAGCCTCCCGCACAGCGGATTTGAAGACGCTGCGCAGCGGAAAATGTTCGTCTATCTCAAGCTGAAACTCCAGGCCTATAAATCCCGGCGCGCCGATCCACCATCCTGGATCGTCGGCGGCTACGCGACCAAGGAAGTCATCGACCGCGCCCGGTTTCGTCCGACGGATATCGATCCTGACATGACCGAAGCCGACGTGTCGTTCCTGGGGGTCGATCCGGGTGTGGAAGTCGATGAAGTGTGGTGGGAAGACATGCTGGTCAAGTGGTTCGAGACCCCGGAAGACGAACTCGAAGAGACGGATGAAGAGTCTGACGAAGAAACCGAGGCATCGAGTGAGGAGGAAGCCAAGGATTCGGAGAGCCCGTAGGTCGGTGTAACCGGAGGCTCTTCGACAGGCTCAGGACAGGCGTAACCCAGCGATTTTACTATGGGGGCTCAGGTGTTGCCGATCAGGGACGCGGGTTTTTCCTTGACACGCGATTAAAACCTGTACACATCCTTTCGATCGGTGACACGGTGAATGAGAATGCTGCGGTGGGAATCATCTATGGAATAGAGGATCCGATACCGCCCGACTCGTATCCTCCAGTCATTTGTTCGGCCTTGGAGTTTTCGTGCCCCTCTCGGACGAGGCGAGTCAACGAGCCGATCAAGCACTCCTTGAATTTTAAGAAACAGAGGATCAGGCAGCGCAAGTACTTCCTTCTCGGCTCGTCGGGAGAGATCGAGGCTATAGCTCACTTGCGCGCACGTGTCTGGCGTTTACTTTTCACGACCGACCAAGGAATAGGGTCAGCGGTCGGGGCTTCATCGATGAGTTCGGCGTCAATTCGGTCTTGCGCGCGTTCAAGTAACTCTTGATAGTCTTTGATGGCAAGCAGTACCCCTTTTCGTTTTCCGTTGGCGTCCACGACAAATTGAGGGCGCAATCCCATATTTATTCCTCCTGTGCGTCGTTAGGCTCGAAACGTGACATGTTCTGTTCGATGCCAAGTCAAAATGATACCGGTTTGCCCTTGATGAAGACAACGCAGTGAAGTCGTTTCCCCACCGACTCACGAGCCACGGTTTCCTCCACGCTATGGGATCCAGACCTACAACTAGTCAGACCTTTGATTGCGCAGTTTTGTATCAAAAATG
>MPMZ01000064.1 GCA_002238765.1 Nitrospira sp. bin75 | reverse complement strand
TCCCGCTTCAAACGCGACAATTCTTCTTGTACCGCCACTTCAGCGGCCTGACTACGGTTGGGAAATACGGCCTCCGCACTAACCCGTTGATCCCTCGAAGCGCCTGGTGTGCGAGATTCAGGCATCGCCATTACCGAGTCTGGTTCGTTGCATGATGGCGCGGTCAATCAGTCCTTCAATGGTGGGGTCAACGTTACGCATTTGGACTCGGGTCATGAAGGCGCACGGTCCCATCTCCACGAACAGCCGTCCAAAAACTTCATCGGCGAAGCTGCTTGAGACTACCCCCACTCCGCCGAAGTCGAGAATCACCGGACGACCCTCACGCAGTAGATTCTCGAGTATGCCTCGAATCCGCTTACCGCCTTGCCGAGAGCCTGTATCGCGTTGCGCCTCATCTTTGACGTTGAAAATCAATTCACCCTCTTCGTTCTCGAATTTACGTTCAATGTAATCGCCGAGTGCCTTATTTTGCTTGAAGGAACGCGCCATAAAATGGCGTGGGGACAACTACTAATTGTCGGGTTACTGACTAATGATTTCGTTGAGCCCCTCAATGATGTGCTCCAAGTCTTCAGGCATGACACGCGCTAGGCGTTTCCCAATTCTTTCAACTGCAAGCGTGCGAATTTGACTGATTTTCACCCATGATGGCCGCTGCAGTCCGGCAACGTGAAGTTCAAGAGTGAGAGGAAATCCTGAACGTTGCGGTTGGCTGGTTAGCGCCACGGCAATGACGGTATTTGAACGCTCGTTGAAGACGTCATGGCTGAGGATTAATACCGGTCGTTGTCCGGCCTGTTCACGTCCTCGTACCGGATTCAAATCCGCCCACCGAATATCGCCCCTTAATATGTGGGCCATGCAGCCGCATCCTCGGCAAATCCTTCTTCAGCCAACGCCTTTTCAAAATCCGGATCGAGTTTCGCGCACTCACGGGCCAAGCGCCCTTGATCCAAACGCGCCAGTTTTTCTTGCACCGCCACTTCAATGGCCTGACTGCGGTTTGGGAATACAGCCTCTTCCACTAAGCCATCAAGCCGTTGAAGTATCTGTTCATCAAGTGAAACCGCTACTTTAGATCGCGCCATAACACCCCTCCAAGGCATGATGAATTCTGGTATTACAATGTATCATACCTGAATAATAACACAATAAGGATGCGATCAAATGAAAAGAACCTCGTCCTTACGTAGGCTCCCCCGTCAAGGCGACAGGAGCAATGGGCAATGCATCAGCACGCCCACGGGCTGACATGTTATTCCTGCGGGGTGTAGAGACAGGCATCCAAAATGCCTAGAACCTCATCAAGCACAAATCCGGGGGCTTTTTCAATAAATTTTACCCGTCGCCTTGAACTGTCAACGGACTTGAGCTGTTCAACCATAATGTACCCCGTCAGGGACGACTCTTCGGGGACGGCCACGTGAAAAGGAATTTTCCTAAACACCTTGGTGATGGGGCACACCATGGCAAGCCCCGTATGGCGGTTGAACAGCGTGTTACTGACGACCAGGGCAGGACGACGCCCTTTTTGTTCGTGCCCGGCCTGCGGATCAAAGGTCAGAATCACGAAATCCCCTTTTTTCGGAACATATGCGGGCACCTACCACACCTCTTTCCCCACGGATGGTCCCCAGTCCTGTTCTTCAGGCTGATACCTTTTCGGCATTTTGGCGACCAACGTTTTCAAATCATATCTCCCCCGCACTTTGGCCACGGGCTCGACAATAATCCGTCCCTTCCGGATAGAGACGTTCACTTCATCACCCACGTTAATTCGGGCTTCGTCCAAAAGCGTCTTCGTGAACCGAAGCCCCTGACTGTTTCCCCATTTCTGAACTTTGGTCAACATCGCCTGCCTCCCCACGTCGCCAACTGTATAGCCGAAGTATATCCTCAGATGCGTCGGATTGCAATGATTCACGAGAAAGGCTGGGGCAGGTCGGATTACACCGAGGTTATCGACGCCCTTCGATAAGCCTGTCCTGAGCTTGCCGAAGGGCTCAGGGCAAACTTGATCTACGGTCAGCCAAAGCAAAAACCCTGAATCTATAAAGACACTGGATCCCCGATCAAGTCGGGGATGACAGAAAGGGGAAATGCCGGCGATGAGCCTTGGATTGAATGGACAACCATTCAGGAAGCCAGCGCGTCGCGTTTGGGCTCAAGACGCGCATCGTGTTTAATGAGTTGATCCAGAATGCCATTGACGAATCGCCGGGTTTCGTCGTCCGCAAAGTTTTTGGCCAATTCCAGGGCTTCATCCAACGTCACTTTCGCCGGCACGTCCGGGACCCAGAGCAACTCATAGATCGCTTGCCGCAATATATTCCGGTCCACGACGGGCATACGATCAATAGTCCAATTTCGCGCATAGGCGGTAATCAGTCCATCGAGTTCAACTTGATGGGTCCGGACGCCGCTGACCAATTCGGCCACAAACTCTCGGACGGACTCCGACGCGTCCCGTTGCGCCCAGAACTGATCCAGCCAAAATTCGGTCGACCCGTGAAAATCGCATTGAAACAGAATCTGGAGAGCCAATTCACGCGCATCATGCCGTGTATACCGCCGATGAGATTCAGGCGAAGCATCCTCCGCTTGTGTCGTCTTCACGGACATGGGCAATCAAACCTGCCGGAAGCCGGTCGGCTTTCGATCAATCTCGTGCAATTCCTTCATGAGGGTCGCCATTTCAATGGCGGTACAGGCGGCTTGCGTGCCGCGGTTGACTTCAGTGGCGCCCGCCCGGGCCAACGCTTCTTCTGCGGTATTGGTCGTCAACACCCCGAAGATAATGGGAATGCCCGTCTCCAAAGAGGCTTGAGCAATGCCCCGGCTCATTTCCGCACTGATAAAATCGAAATGAGGGGTCTCGCCTCTGATGACGGCGCCCAAACAGATCACCGCGTCGAACTGTTTGGAGTTCGCCAGTTGCCTCGCCACCAACGGGATTTCAAAGGCCCCTGGGACACGAACGATTTGCAGATGCTCCTCCGCGGCGCCGTGCTTTTTCAGGGTCTCGAGTGCAGCGGCCTCCAGCCGGCTTGTGACGAATTCATTGAATTTGCTCACCACAATGCCGAAGCGCAGGTCCCGGGCATTCAAATGTCCTTCAGTGGGTTTCATGGGAATGTCCGGGTAGGCTCGTCGTCTGTCTTCCAAGAGATGGCCATGGGCCGCCTTGCATCAATTTGTCATTCCCAACATCTTTAATCGGGAATCCAGCGTCTTTGCTTTTTCTTGCGTTCGTAAAAAACAAAGACACTGGATTCCCGCATTCGCGGGAATGACAGATTCCGGACCGTTTCATGTCAATGACAATTAGAAGACGATTCTGCGGGGCCGGCCCGTCAGACGTTTTTCAAAATATGACCCAGCTTGCTCTTTTTCGTTCGGAGGTAATGCACGTTTGTTTCCTGGGGGTCGATTTCAAGGGGGACGCGTTCGACAACCTTCAACCCATATCCTTCAATCCCGACGATTTTTCGCGGGTTATTCGTCATGAGACGGATCTGCCTGAGTCCCAAACTCACCAGGATTTGCGCGCCGATACCATAATCCCGCAAGTCCGGCTTAAAGCCCAGTTTGAGATTGGCCTCGACGGTGTCGCTGCCTTGGTCCTGGAGTTGATAGGCTTTGATTTTATTCAGTAACCCGATGCCCCGCCCCTCCTGATTCAAATACAACAGCACCCCTTTGCCTTCTTTCTCGATGACGGCCATGGCGCGATGAAGCTGATCGCGACAATCGCACCGCAAGGAACCGAACACGTCCGACGTGAGGCAGCCGGAATGCACGCGGACGAGCGCGGGGGATTCGTCGATGTGCCCCTTGACCAGGGCGATATGCGTGCCGCTATCCAGCTCGTTCTCGAAGACCCAGGCCTCGAAATTTCCGAAAATCGTCGGCAGTTCCGCGCTTGCGGATTTCTTGACGAAGGTCTCGCGTGACAGCCGGTATTGAATGAGATCCTTGATGGTAATGAGTTTGATGGCGTGGTGCCTGGCAAATTCCATGAGGTCGGGAACCCTGGCCATGGTCCCGTCCTCATTCATGATTTCACAAATGACCCCGGCCGGATACCGGCCAGCCAGACGCGCCAGATCGACGGAGCCCTCGGTTTGTCCGGCCCGTTTGAGCACGCCTCCATTATGCGCCCGCAGGGGGAAAATGTGGCCCGGCTTCGTGAAATCGGAGGGTTTGCACGACAGATCGACCGCCATGCGGATCGTCGTCGCCCGGTCGGCAGCCGAAATCCCCGTGGTGACGTCTCGTGCCGCGTCGATGGATACGGTAAACGCGGTGCCGAACGGCGCGGTATTGGCCGCCGTCTGGGGATGCAGGTGCAGTTGGTCCGCCCGGTCGGTGGTGAGGGCCAGACAAATGAGACCCCGGGCGTGTGTGGCCATAAAATTGATGGCCTCCGGGGTGACGGATTCGGCCGCCATCACCAGGTCGCCCTCGTTTTCCCGGTCTTCGTCATCGACTAGGATCACGAACTTCCCGTCACGAATGTCCTCAAGAGCCTCGTCGATGGTATTGAAGCTGGTCGTCATGGATGTAGTTCTTTTCCGAATTTGATGGGGAAGAATCGGCCTCTTTGCAATCGGTCATTCCCGACGCTTGTCCCCCTCTGTCATTCCCGACATTTGTAATCGGGAATCCAGCGTCTTTGCCTTTGGTTCTTGTCTGTCATTCCCGACGCTTGTTCCCGACTTGATCGGGGATCCAGGCGATCTATAGGAATCCAGCGTCTTTGCCTTTTCTTGCGTTCGTAAAAAACAAAGACACTGGATTCCTGCTTCCGCAGGAATGACAGATTCTGATGTCGTTGACTATTTTCATGCCAATGACCGTTGTCCTTTTGTACTTTCGAATTCCAGTAATCCCTACATTCTATATAGGGTTTCTACTCGCCTTGTCAATGGGAAGACGATGACACTCGGCCTGCAAGATGCGATTACGAGGTTTCCTCTTTGATCGAGAGCGATAAGGATCGTTGAATGTACAGCACGCTGCCGGTGGCGATCCCCGTCAGGACAACGAAGATGAGAAACCCGCTTGCGTACGTCCCGGTCACATCCTTGAGCAGACCAAACCAGAACGGGAGACAGAATCCGCCGATGCCTCCGGCCGCGCCAATAAATCCCGAAGCCGTGCCCATCATGTTCCGGTAGCGCAATGACGCCACCTGAAAAACGACCCCGTTGCCGAAACCCAACAGAAGAAGGGTCGTGACGGTCAGGGGAAAAGCCCAGAACGGCGGCGGCAACCACGCCAGGAGAACACACAGCCCCCCGATAGCCGGAAAGCCAACCTGCAGCAGGGTAAGCCCTCCGGTCCGGTCGGCCCAATGGCCTCCGACCGGCCTGGCCAGACTGCCCGCAAGCCCGCAGGCCGCGGTCAACGTCCCGGCCGCGACCATATCCAAACCATATTGATCATGAAAAAAAATCGGCAAGAAACTGGAAAACCCGACAAACCCGCCGAACGTCACCCCATAGAAGAAACACAACCACTGCATGAATCGTTCCTGAAACACCATGCGAAAAGAGGCCGCCAGGCTCTTCCTTGGTTGGTTTTGCAAAGGAGGCTCATGGACGATCACCGAAAACACCACGGCCGTGATCAACACCGGTAGAATCATCAGGCCGAACACCCCATGCCATCCGACGTTGGCGGCAAGACGCGGAGCGAAGAACGTCGCCAGGAGGACCCCACTGTTGCCGGTCGCCGCAATGCCCATGGCCAGCCCCTGATGCTGCGAGGGATAGGCGCGGCTCGCAACCGGAAGCGCCACGGCAAAACTCGCGCCCGCGGCTCCCAGCAAGAGCCCGATCCCGAGCATTTGCGCGTAGGTGTGCCCGAACAGCCATCCCAATGACAGCGCCGCCGCTTCGGTCCAGAGAATACCGAGCCCGACCCGTTTCGCGCCGAACTGATCGGTGAACGGCCCGACCACGATGCGTAACAGGGCCCCGCCGAGCAAGGGGATAGCGACCAACAGCCCTTTCTGTGTGGCACTCAAGGCAAAATCCTGGGCAATGGCAACGCCCAATGCGCCGATCAACAGCCAGACGACGAAACTCACCTCGAAGTGAAGCCACGCCCCCACTAACGAAGGCCAGTGCCCGCTTTTCAGGGCAGTCTTGAGCGCGTGAGGAGTCATGAGTACAAGCGAATCAAAAAGGTTACACGACTGAAACGTGACGTTTTCAAACGACTGCGACTATAAAGCACGGCAATGAACCGTCGCAATTGAAGTCTTCTTTTGTGATTCTTGTTCTCACGGTTTATAATTTTGGGACAATTGTGCGAAATGTAGGTATTCCGTCATTTGTTGACAGAATGAAAGGCTGAACACATCAGAATTGTCATTCTAAGCAAAGCGACACTTTCTTGTTCCTTCCCTTTTTGTTCCTCCCCTTTGTAAGGGGAGGTCAGGTGGGGTAGAGTCGCACGCCAAAGGACAATTGCATCGAGCCCCACACGCGGCCTATCACTCAGCCTCTACCTCCCCTCGCCCCTCCTTACAAAGGAGGGGGACAGGCGCAGCGTTACTAGTGCTTAGATCAAAAACCTGATGCCTTCTTCCCGCAAAGAAGACGAGAAGCAACTCGAAGAGGAGGAGATTTCTCCTCCTGTCGAGGCTGAACTCCTATTCGATCCCGAGGATAAAGCAGAATACGCAGGCGACGCGGCGGAATCCGGCGACGTTTCCCAATCGGAACAATCCGAGACCACGGATCTGGTTCCCACCACGATCTTGAGCCGCTACCTCGTCGAGGTCCGCCGCTACCCGTTTCTGTCCAAAGAAGAAGAAGTACAGCTCTTTCACGAATACCGGATGACCGGCAGCCGGGATGCGGCCGTCAAGTTAATCCTGTCCAATCTGCGAGTGTCAGTCGCCATCGCCAAGGAGTACGCGCATACGGGCGCCGACCAGATGGACCTCATCCAGGAAGGGAACGTCGGCCTGATGCAGGCCATGAAAAAATTCGACGTGTCCCGCAACGTCCGCTTCTACGCGTATGCCGCCTGGTGGGTCAGGGCCTATATCTTGCGGTATCTCTTGCAGTCGCATCGCCTGGTGAAAATCGGCACGACGCAGGAGCAGCGAAAACTCTTTTACAACCTGAAAAAGGAAAAGGCCAAGCTGGAACGGGAAGGATTCGTGCCGGACGCCAAACTCCTGGCCGACCGGCTCCAGGTACGAGAACGGGACGTGCTGGAAATGGACCAGCGGTTGGGGAGTTGGGAACTCTCCCTCGACCAACCCATCAGCAAGGACAAGGAAGAAGGGACGTTTCTCGATTTGCTCCCCGCTCCGGCTCCCCGGGTGGACGATGCCGTCGCCGACAAGGAATTGAAGCTGTTGTTTCGCAAAAAACTCGGAGAGTTTTCAAAGACCATCGACGAGCGCGACGAGGATATCCTGCGGAACCGGCTGCTGTCGGAAACGCCGTTGACGCTTGAAGAAATCGGCCGCAAGTATTCGATTACGAAGGAACGCTCGCGACAGTTGGAAGCCAGAATTATCAAGCGATTACGCGACTTCATGAAAACCGAATTAAAGGATTTCGAAACCTTGCGGGGCTGATCCTGCAACCACCGCCCTCCCCGCCGATTATCCACATTTTTTTGTCCCCGGACCTTGACTTTCGTCATAGAGGTCTTACCTCTTGACATAACTATTGCATGAAATCCTCGAATCCGCGGGATTTCCAAAAAATATCGTACGGTTATCACACAGAGCCGAGACTTCAAACCAAAGGAGGAAGTTGTCACATGGCCACACAAACAAAGGAAAAAGAAGAAGCCAAAGGAACGGCAGCCAAAGGCTTTTTGCCCCTTGGCGACCGTATCTTCGTGACCTATACGGAAGAACTCGAACGCACGGCCGGCGGCATTTACGTGCCTGACTCCGCCAGGGAAAAGCCCCAACGGGGGACGGTTGAAGGTGCCGGACAAGACGTCAAGAACCTGAAAGTCGGCGATCAAGTCCTGTTCGACAAGTATTCCGGAACCAAAATCCGGATCGAAAACGATGATTGCCTGATTCTGAGAGAAGAAGACATCCTCGGAGTTTTCGTCGATTCATAACACAATCCCGCAGAACAAAAAATTCAAGCATGACTTTAATTTGATGGAGGAAAATTATGCCAAAGCAGCTACTTTATAGTGATCAAGCCAGGAGCGCGATTCTCCAAGGCGTGAACCAATTGGCCAATGCCGTGAAGGCCACCTTGGGTCCCAAAGGCCGGAACGCCATTTTGGACAAGAAATTCGGCGCCCCCACGATCACCAAAGACGGCGTGACCGTCGCCAAGGAAATCGACCTCAAGGACCCCTATCAAAACATGGGAGCCCAATTGGTCAAGGAAGTCGCCAGCAAAACCAGCGACGTGGCCGGAGACGGCACCACGACCGCCACGGTGTTGGCCCAAGCCATTTTCCGCGAAGGCGTGAAACACCTCAGTGCCGGCGCGAACCCCATGGAATTGAAGCGCGGGATCGAGAAAGCCGTGGAAACCGCCACCAATGAATTGAAGAACCTCAGCAAGCCCTGTCAGGACAAAAAAGAGATCGGGCAAATCGGCGCCATTTCCGCCAACAACGACTCCACCATCGGCGACCTGATTGCCGAAGCCATGGACAAGGTCGGCAAAGACGGCGTCATTACCGTGGAAGAAGCCAAGTCCATGAGCACCTCGCTGGACGTGGTCGAAGGCATGCAATTCGACCGCGGGTACATCTCCCCTTACTTCGTCACCAACGCCGAACGCATGGAAGCCGCTCTCGAAGATGCGTTCCTGCTCATTCACGAAAAGAAAATCAGCGCCATGAAAGACCTGCTCCCCATCCTGGAGCAAGTGGCCAAAATGGGCAAACCGCTCGTCATCGTGGCCGAGGACGTCGAAGGCGAAGCCCTGGCGACCCTGGTGGTGAACAAACTGCGCGGCACCCTGAACATCGCGGCGGTGAAAGCCCCCGGGTTTGGTGATCGCCGGAAAGCCATGCTGGAAGACATCGCCATCCTGACCGGCGGCCAGGTGATTTCCGAGGAAGTGGGCGTGAAACTGGAGAACGTGAAACTCACGGACCTCGGTCGCGCCAAGCGAGTGACCATCGACAAGGACAACACCACGATCGTGGAAGGCGTCGGCGACCCCAAGAAGATCGAAGCCCGGGTCAAGCAGATCAAGGCGCAAATCGCGGAAACCACGTCGGAATACGATGGCGAGAAACTGCAAGAGCGGTTGGCGAAGATCGTGGGCGGTGTGGCGGTCATCAACGTCGGGGCCGCGACGGAAACCGAAATGAAAGAGAAGAAAGCCCGCGTCGAAGACGCCTTGCACGCGACGAAAGCGGCCGTAGAAGAAGGGATTGTTCCCGGCGGCGGCGTGGCGCTGCTCCGGTCCGTTCCCGCCCTGGAAAAAATGACGTTGGAGGGCGACCAACAATTCGGCGTCAACATCGTGCGGCGAGCATGCGAAGAGCCGATCCGGCTGATCGCGGAGAACGCCGGCGTCGAAGGCTCGATCGTCGTGGACAAAGTCCGCAACGCCAAGGCCGCACACGGGTACAACGCAGCCTCGGACGAATACGTGGACCTGGTCCAGGCCGGCGTGATCGACCCGACCAAAGTGACGCGTTGCGCATTACAGAATGCCGCGAGCGTCGCGGGGCTGATGCTGACCACCGAGGTGACCGTGACCGATCTGCCCGAAGAGAAGAAAGAACCAGCCGGCGGCATGGGCGGCCACGACCACGGCATGGGCGGTATGGGCGGCATGATGTAAGAAACCTGAAGCACTGCCGCTTCGTTATTGAAGGCCCGAGGGAGTATTCCCTCGGGCCTTCGTTTTTCTTAAGGAGATGCCGAAGTGAGAGTGCCGATCCCTCACCACGAGCGAAGTCAGGAACCAGCTTCTTTTTCTTTTGCAGTTGTAGCGGCGCCATCTCATGGCATCCGTCTCTATTTTCTGTGAAAAATATAAAGCATTGACTTCTGTTGCGCTACACAATACAATACTTGCATCTATCTGATTTGTATAAAGTTTTGAGGCCATTAACTTGCCACGAAGACCAGAAAAATCCCTACATCCAGGACGTTACATCAAGCAAGACGTAATTCCTGCTGGCCTGTCGGTGACAGATGTCGCAAAGAGGTTGGGCGTCGGCAGGCCTGCCCTATCAAACTTGCTGAACGGCAAGTCGTCACTTTCCCCTGATATGGCCGTCAGGTTAGAAAAGGCATTCGGCGCCAACCGCCAGAAACTTCTCGATCTGCAGTCAGCATTCGACCGTGTTGGTCGGCATGAGAAAGAGAAGTCCGTAGCGGCTCATGCCTATGTTCCTGCTTTCCTAAGCATCAAGGCCAGACAGATTCATGATTGGGCGGAGAGCAATATCGAAGCCCGCCGTCTGCTGCCGGTGCTTCTACGCAAGCTGGTTCATTCGACCGGTCATGAACTGCGTGTGGTTGATTTTCCCGCGTACGACAATGCAGAGCGTAAGGGTTGCGATGGTATGATTGAGGCCGCTGCAGCTACACCGTGGATCCCCGAAGGGAAATCCTGCTGGGAGTTCGGCACCAATCAAAGACCAGGCAGCAAAGCCGAGAGCGATTATAGAGCCCGCCTTAAAACCGGTTCTCCGTCTGAAAGGGCTGAACGCACCTTTGTTTTTGTCACGCCACGAAACTGGCCGGGTAAGATTGAATGGGCCAGAAACAAAAATACAGCCGGAGATTGGAAGGCAGTAAGGGCATTCGACGCGAGTGATCTTGAACAGTGGCTCGAAGAGTCGATTCCCGCGCAGATGTGGCTTGCCGACCAACTCGCCATGCCGGTCAACGGATTGGAGACACTCGATCAATGCTGGCAACGCTGGGAGGAGGCAAGTGAACCGAAGATGAGATCTTCGATATTCACGCCTTCCCTCATTGCGTATCGTGACACCCTCAAGAAATGGCTCGAAAGTCCAAGCGAACGCCCATTCGTTGTCGCGGCCGATTCCAAAGATGAAGCACTCGCTTTTCTCTCATGTCTACTCCAAGACAGTGCCATCGCGAAACAATCGGGAGACCTCGCGGCGGTGTTCAAATCAGCTGAGACGTTACGAACCCTGGCAGCTTCATCGTCACCTTTCATTCCGATCGTCTGTACCGACGAAGCCGAACGAGAACTGGCTGCTCTCTATCGCAAACATCATTGCATCATCGTTCGTCCTCGCAATGCGATTGATTCGGAGCCGGATATCGCCCTCGACCTTCTCAATTACGACACCTTTAAAAAGGCCCTTGCCGAAATGGGCATCAAGGGCGATGACGTAGAGCGACTTGCAAGAGCGTCGGGATATTCGCCAACCATTCTACGACGGCAACTCTCAAAACTTCCCGCCATCAGGACACCACAATGGGCCAAGGATGAGAAGGCTGCAAGGAGTCTGATCTCGATGACATTGGTCGGCGCATGGCACACAAATTCCAACGCCGATTGTGAGATTTTATCCACCCTGGCAGATAGACCCTATCATCAAATCGAAAAAAGCTTCGCACACTTGATACAGGTCGATGACAGTCCGGTCTGGTCAGTCGGACAATACTGCGGCATCGCCTCGAAAATCGACGCACTGTTCGCAATCAGCAGACACCTAACGAAAAAGGATCTCGACGAATTCTTTTGGCTCGCTGAGTATGTACTCGCCGAGGTCGACCCTGCACTCGATCTTCCAGAAGATCAGAGATGCGCCGCGGGACTCTATGGTAAGGTGCGCGATCACTCTGCCGCGTTGCGAGAAGGGATCTGTGAAACGCTCGTCATCCTCTCCGTGCATGGCAGGCACCTGTTCCATGATCGGCTTGGCGTGGATGTCGAGGCTCGCGTCGCATCGCTCATCCATAAGCTACTTACTCCGCTGACCTTGGAGAAGCTGCTCTCGCATAATAAGGACCTGCCACGCTACGCCGAGGCGGCACCTGATACATTCCTGAAGCTGCTTGAGGAGGATTTGCAGAAACCCGAGCAGGTCGTGCGTGGCCTGTTAAAGCCCACCGAGAGTGGCCCGTTCGCTTCACCTGCACGAACAGGACTTTTGTGGGCGCAGGAATGCCTCGCTTGGAAGAACCTTGGACGCGTAAGCTTGATACTCGCACAGTTGTCAAGAACCTTTATCGATGACAACTGGGTTAACAAACCGATATCCAGTCTGCACGCGATCTACCGGTCGTGGATGCCACAGACAGCCGCTTCGCTCGAAGAACGGATACAGGCCCTTGAGACGTTGATCATGCGGTTTCCAGATATCGGCTGGCAGATTTGCATTGAGCAACTAGCGCCCGGTACTCGCTTTGGAGATTACAGCTACCGTCCACGTTGGCGTAATGACGCTTCAGGCGCCGGCCAACCAATAGGGGGTGAAGAAATCTACCAATTCACCCGCAAGGCGCTCGACCTTGTACTCACGTGGTCAAAGCACAATCAGAAGATGCTCGGCGATCTCGTCGAACGAGTCAGGGAAATGCCTGAACAAGATCAAGTCAAAGTTTGGGACTTAATCGACACCTGGGCAGGTTCGGAAGTCGACGAAAGGGCTAAAGCAGAACTCCGTGACCGGATTCACAAGTTCGCGTTCACCAGGCGCGGCCAACTGCGTGGCCTGAATGACGCAACGAGAGACCGCGCGCGCATAGCAACCGAAAAGTTGCACCCGCGCGACTCCATTGTCCGGCACGCATGGCTTTTTGCCCAACACTGGGTCGAACCTTCCACCGACGAGACTGAGGATGAGAACTTCGACTACTCTAAACGCAGTGAAAAGACCCAGAAACTTCGCACCAGTGCGATGAAGGAGATCTGGACTGAACGCGGGTTTGACGGCGTGACAGAACTCCTGTCCCATAGCAACGCGCCTGATATAATAGGAAGTTCTCTGGGCGTGAGCATTACAGACGCGAACGTGCGGGCTGATTTTTTACGGCAATGCCTTTGCATGACCGGCGACCTGGAGAGGAAGATTGACTTCTGTATTCAGGGTTTTCTGACTTCTCTGGGAGACGAAGCGCGTGACTCGATCTTCTTGACCGTTGCTGAGGGCATGGACACGGACAGGATCATACGGTTGTTCCTGTGCGCGCCGTTCGGACAAGACACATGGCGACTGCTCGACCGATACGATAAAAAAATCAGGAATCGCTATTGGCAGGAAGTGATACCCTACTGGAACCACCATAGCGAAGCCGAACTGACCGAACTGATCGATCGCCTGCTTGAAGCAAAGCGCCCGCGTGCCGCTTTTCACCTAGTCGCAATACCCTTGCACTGGTCGCAGATTGAAACATCGCGCCTGAAGAGTCTTCTTCTCGCTGTTGCCACCGTGGATGCGGAGCCTGCTGATTGGTACAAAGTTGACGATTACTACATTTCGGAGGCGCTAAATTCGCTCCACGGACGCACTGGCGTCAGTTCTGACGAAATGGCTCAACTCGAGTTTCTATATATTGAGGCCCTTGATCATAGCGAACACGGCATCCCCAATCTGGAGCGGCAAATAGCCAAGTCTCCAGCTTTCTTCGTTCAAGCACTGGCTTTTGCGTTCAGGCGTAATGACGGCGGACAAGACCCCCCGGAATGGCGGATCGAAGATCAAGATCGCCGCGAAGGCATGGGCTCTGCTGCCTATCGTCTTTTTGGTCGAATCCGGCACATTCCGGGCACCGATCGGGACGGCAAGATTAATGCTGAAGCGCTGTATGAGTGGGTAAGAGAGGTACGAGAGCTCTGCATGGAACACGGCCGCGGCGAACTCGGGGATCAAAAAATCGGCGAGCTTCTATCCAGGGATACTGTCAAAGAAAACGGCGAGTGGCCATGCCTTCCGATCTGCGAAGTGATGGAACGGATTGCCTCTCAACAGATCGGCAGAGGCTTCAATATTGGTGTTTACAACGGGCGTGGAGTGCATTCACGTAGAATAGGCGAAGGTGGCGCTCAGGAACGCGAGCTTGCCGCACAGTATCGGAACTGGGCAAGGCTACGCGCCTTTGATTATCCCTATGTCAGCAATGTCCTCGAAAGCATCGCTGTCGATTACGAACGGGAGGCGAGACAGTACGACAACGAAACAAAACTTCAAAAGAGGCTTGGGCATTGAGCGAAACTGAAGAGATACGCATGAAATATAAAAGTCTCTCACGGTGAACTGCCTCAAGATGATTTACCCAAAATGAAGAAGAGAACGACTGAACAAGAAATCCAGGACGTGATGGCCGAGGAAAAGAACCGAGGGAAAAGAAAGATCGATCGAGAAGCTCAAATACTAAATAGACAGTTCAAAGAGGATTTCTTTCAGTTAGTCAGGGAAGGCGACGTTAAAAGATTTAAATCTTTTCTCAATGCCCACGGGCTGCAAGAGGGAAGCGAGAAGTATCAGAAGGTGATGGAGCTTTGGCAGATTTCCCAGAAGCAGAAGAAGAGGTAGACTTTTTCAGATCCTTTATAACTTTTTGCCCCGCTTGAATCTTTTTATGACGTTCCTCTGCAGGCAAAGTTTCCAGGTGGTCCACCATAATATTTGCCATTTCTTGAGCAATTTCTCTATCCGATAGCTTACGTTTCATAGATTTTAATCTAGCATGTACTTGCTTGACTGGTCAACAGAATGACCGAGACTGACTATTACTGCCCCAACCTTGTCTATTTGCTCTTTGCCCGCCGTCGTTGTTTGGGTTTCGCCTGCATCGCGGCTTTTAGAGGGGTGCTCATTTTTTCGTAGAGCATGAAGAGGTGCTCTACCCGCTCGCGTTCGGATGCGAACCCGTTTCGGCGATAGAGCTTGTCTACGGCGCGGTCAAGGGCTTGGTGAGCCTTGCGGAGATCGGGTGGCATGTGGTCGGGGTCGTAGAGGTCGGCCAGCGTAGTATCAGGGTGTGCGGCACGGGCGTCGAGAACGGCCTTAGCCAGCGGCTCCAGTTTCGACAAGTCGACATCTTTAGGCGGCATTGGGAAGGTGTTGTACGCGACGCCGACGGAGTACATATAATCGCTCTTCATCCGTCCCGTCACAGCCCGCATCCAGGCCATGTGCATGGCAGAAGTAAGCAGGGCAAAGTCTGTGAGAGTGGCATTGGGAAGAATTCGCAGCTTTTGGTTTGCAATTACCTCAGAGGTTAACCAGCCAATCGGGACGTAATCCCGCCGCTCCGAACTCGTATTGGGAAGAACGAGGAAAGGTTTAGAAAGCCTTTCGTCCACACCAACTCTCGTTGGGTAAGCTGCCATCTTAACCGTGCTTGGACGGCGGCTAGAAGCTCGATACTCTCGTACCTGTCGGATACGTTCGCGGACATGAGGGAGATTTCGAAGATCCGACGGTAACGAATCCGCCAGATAGAGTATCCAGCGATGGAACCCGTTTATGTATTCGTCACCGCCGATATATTTTCGGAAGAATTTCTGCGACCCCGGTTCATGTGCAACGAAATCCTCATACTCGTTCTGCGTGAACGTCAGGATGCCATTGTCGATCATCTGGACGCCAGTTTTGAGTTGCTGCATCCCGTTGATCGGACCACTTTCCTCTCTCACCACCAGATGCTGGTCAGCGAGTCCGCCGGCGTCGAACAGATAGGGCGAGAGCGAGGCGTGCAAGGTTTCTTCCGGTTCGCCATTGATATCGGGATAACTGAACAGGCGTTTGTCTGTCCGCTGGCGGTCCCTGACGTCGAGTCCGATAATGACGACGTGCACGTGGGCCTTGCCGCGTGCATCGGAGCCCCAGGCGAAGGTGCGATGCGCGAAGGCGATTTCCAAGCCGCAACGCTCGAAGATGAGCGGCCAGAGTTGCGCCACCTGCTCACCCTGCGAGATCGAATTGGTGGCGACGAAGCCGATCCGTGCCGTTCCTTTTTGGACGTATTTTCCTGCCTCGATGAACCAGGCGGTCATATAGTCGAGTGTCCCGCCGGTTTTGCCCAAGGCCGCGATACGGCGCACCTGGGCGCGCTGCTCTTCGCTCTGGTATTTCGCTCC
>MPMZ01000063.1 GCA_002238765.1 Nitrospira sp. bin75 | reverse complement strand
ATGGTCGGCAAACGATTCGAGTGAACAACAGACTCTAAGCAGAACTGCTTTACCGACAAATAGAGCAAAGCAGGGAGACAGGGCGGCTTTGAGGGACCCTGATCGGGTCGGGGGTGACAGAAGAGAAGACCAGAGGCCGGGGTTAGCCGTAGGCGTAACCCGACAATGAGCTAAGCTAATCCGACTTACGGCTACTAAGATCCCTGATCAAGAATGTCGGGGACAGGCTGTGGGAACGAATCCAGTGCCTTATAAAACCCTCTCCCCATCGTGGGAGAGGGTAGGGTGAGGGGGCTGACCGGCCCGTTCCTCATGCCGCCCATTTTCCACTAGCAACTTGCAGAAATGAGGCATTAATGTAGACGGAGGACGATAGTCTCCTTATAATAAAACAACGACTCACAGGAGAAGAAAAACCGGATGATACAAGCCATCGCAGAACGGACGACCGAATTGGAGCAATTGTGCAGCCGCTACCACGTCCTGCGGCTGGAGGTGTTCGGCTCTGCGACTGACAGTCAGCGCTTCCGGTCGGACAGCGACCTTGACTTTCTCGTGGAGTTTCAGCCTTCTCCGCCCTGTGGGCATGCCAACGCCTATTTTGGCCTGCTTGAAGATCTGCAAGAAGTGTTTGGTCGGCCCGTTGATCTGGTTAGCGCCTCAGCCATCAAGAATCCGTACTTCCGGGAATCCGTAGAGGAGACCAAGGAACTGCTGTATGCAGCGTGAAGCCAGAAAGTATCTGTCTGACATACAGCAAGCTGTAACATTACTGGCTGAGTTTACTGCAGGAAAACAATTTTCTGATTACGAAGGCGATGCAATGCTGCGCGCAGCGGTGGAGCGCGAGTTCGAAATTATTGGCGTCGCTCTCTCGGAACTTGCGAATCTGGACAGAACGCTCGCCGCCCGCATCAGCGAATATCCCCGCATCATTGCTTTTCGGAACATCATCGCGCACGGATATGCTTATGTGGACAGTAGAACAGTATGGGATATCGTCCACACTAAAATCCCTATACTTGCACGTGAGGTCGAAGCGCTTCTGGAAGAAGCATGAGTGACTCGGAATCATCCCCTTTGTACTTAAAGACAAGCTTTTGGGCCGGTTCCATCTTCACATTGTTGTAGCAATTCAGAGCCGTCCTCCCAGGATCTTTCGACATTCCAATAATCACAAAATAGATGTCATATCGCTCGGGTGTCATGAGGAAGAACGGAGCAAATCGCATAGTCTAGCAATTGAATAATTTCTTAATGTGGAGTGACGGCAAAAGGTTAGGAGTCGTCTGGTAATGGTAAAGCGAATGTTCGTAGTTATTGTACTCGTAACCTTTATATTTCTTTCCCTACTAGCAGGTGAAAATTTGGAGAAACAGCAACTTCTATTTTGGTTGTTGGGTGGATTCATTTTAATCTTGATGGTTTTGGTTTGGGGTAATAAGCGAAAACAAAGAGCGCCTGAAGGGGAGGAAGAGAACGGCAGAGAAGGAAAGGATCCTGTTCCTGTAAAAAGTGAACAGGCAATGCCTGCTCTCACAAAAGATGCTCCTTATGTATCAGAACTAGCCAAGTATTACCGAGATTTCTTGGAAACTAGCTTTCATACGCGGAGGGAACCTAAACGAGCTATTCGATACAGAGATCAGAAAAACTATCTTTTAGGATTCAATGCAAAAAAATACGAACTATTCTCGGATAAGCTTTGGAGAACAATATTAAGTGACTTCCTGGCTACGGAGGAATTCAGAATATCAAGAGGGCAATTCGTTTCCAGGCTGCCGGGCCAGTTGCAACAACTTATCTTTAAACAGGTTGAAGGACTCGATGAAGACAAAATAAGGGGGCTAGAAGACGAGGCAATCGCGGCAATAAATAAAGCGGCAGATACCTATAAACTCCATCCTCTTGATGCGTCTGATTTTGCTCTGGCGGGCATCACCGATTCGATAAAGAAAAAGCTAGTAACTCCTTTTCTAGCTACCATGTCTGATGAACTAATCTCTCAATCATCATGGGGCGATGATATTATCGAGATAGTCGAAGATAGCGTAACAGATGCATTGATTTTTCCTTTAAGAGAGGAGATTCCCGATTTAGTGAATTCATTAATTGCAGGCGAAAGCATAAACGTTCAAGATCGTTTCACGGGAATATTTAATTTAGAATTTGCTAGATCAACCTTGATGACCTTTTTTAGCAACTTGTCTGTCAACGATCTGTATTTGGATATGCAGGAGCTAATGAGAAATGAGCGGCTCTTAGATAAACAGGAAATCTATCTCTATTTCTGTGACATTTCTTTCGATAAAAATAGATATCCCATTTTTTATATTCCTCTTCATTTAGACAAAATCCAGGAAACCATTAAGGTCACGTTTGATTCATCGGTTTTCATCAATAAAAAAGCCATTGATTACATTGTTCAGGAATTCAAGAAACTCCGAGAAAAAGCAGGAGCGCCAGAGCAAGCCTCGGAAAGGATTATATATTTGGAAGAGGAGGGTGCAGGGTTTCCCGAAAAGATTCAAAAGATATTGACGGATATTTTGGACTTCTTTGAATTAGGCGAGATTATTTTAACCAACCCTGTCTCTCAAATCGTAAAAGGCATGGGCGTGAGCGTATCAAAT
This sequence comes from Nitrospira sp. bin75, assembly GCA_002238765.1. Classification (GTDB taxonomy): domain Bacteria; phylum Nitrospirota; class Nitrospiria; order Nitrospirales; family UBA8639; genus Bin75. Next base: position 14,405 of record MPMZ01000063.1, on the reverse strand, counting down.
GCCTGTCATATATGCATTTTTGATAAATCTGATGAGGCGATCATTAATGACTACGAAGAAATTCTTGTAAGCCTAAAGACCCCCCAAGAGGTGACTGGCAATCGTTTTAGTTCCTTTGTGACACACTTTATTGAAGAAGAGCCTCTATCTTTCAAAGAAGAAGTAGAGAAGGATTGGGAAGATCTGCCTGCGACTTCAAAATTGGTCTACCAGTCACCCGTCCCTTTAAATGAAGAGCAACGGAAAATTCTAAGTGCTTTAAAAAGAGATGGATGTAAGTTTATTTCAGTCCAAGGCCCACCTGGAACCGGAAAGAGTCATGCCATAACCGCAGTATTATGTGATGCAATCTTAGGTGGAAAATCCGTCCTAATGCTTTCTGACAAGAAAGAAGCTCTTGATGTCGTTGAAGACAAAGTGACGGAGGTCATCAATTCTATCCGTTGGGGCGATGATTTCCAGAATCCTATCCTACGACTGGGAAAAGCAGGAAACACCTATGCCAAAATTCTGTCTCCAGATGCTATTGCAGGCATTGAAGAACATTATAGAGCCTTTCAGCAAACCGAGGGTGAAAGAGAAGAACAGATATTAAATATTGAGGCGGAAATTCGCGAGAACCTGGATGCATTAGGTGAGGGGTATAAAAATGTCAATTTAAGAAGCATAAAAGAATTTGTTTCCCTGGAAAAGGAGTTACAGGATGAAGAACGTCTGTTTATTAATGCTGACGAAATAAACGGCAAATCAAATGGAATTGGTACCCTGCAATTCCTCAAAAAACAATTCGACTGGTTCAACCTATATTTTGGAAACCAAGGAAAGTTTATTGATGTCCGGGAGATCATGCTTCAATTGGAGGTGCCGAATATAACCAGGGAAGCATTGGATTTATTCGTCACCTACTTAAGCATTGCCGTTGAGCTAAATGCTGAAATTAAGGTTGAAGATAAAAAAGGAAAATCTTTCAAGGCTCTTTCCCTCTTCAAACAATTTCATACTTCCCAACTTGGTGTCTTGGAGCATAAGTTAAGAGAATGCGATTCATTGAAAAGTTTTTTTCTGGCTAGTGTTCGAAAAAGAAATGAAATCCAAGAGTTGACAGAGTCATTTTTCGAAGATTTCTCGACTAACATGCGAAATTCTGTTTTGGACAATTATGAAACTTTGAATGCCGCATTTGACGTTTTTCAAAAAGCCATGAAGAAGAAACCAGTTCATTTGATCGGAACTGAAGAAGGTATAGATTACCTTAGAACAATTCATTGGCTCCTCGCTGAACGGCAAGTGGGGTTAAAACATATTGATCCTACTCATATCAATAAATTACGTGCATTTTTCACAACCATCGATGAGCTTGAACAGAATTATCCGAATACATTTCGAGAGTTAGGCATTCGGAAAGATGAAGTACGTTCTTATTATGAGAATAAATTGGCAACGCTCGATGAAACAAATTTTGACAAATTGATTAGCTATTTATCCCTTCATTTAAAGTACAGAGGTCTGTTTGAGGGGCTGCCCAAATTGGATTTTCATGAAAAGAAGAAACGGCTAGAGACCCTGATAACCCAGAGAATGGCTCACAGAATGGATGGTCAAGTTGTAAAATTTTCCCATGAAAGCAGAGCGACTGCTCAAGCCCTCAGAGGTATTATCAGAAAAAAACAAAAGTTCCCCAGAGAGGATTTTCCGAAATTAAAAGATGCTTTTCCATGTATCATCGCAGGCATTAGGGACTTTTCAGATTACATTCCTTTGGAGGTTGGACTTTTTGATATTGTGATAATTGATGAAGCCTCCCAGGTCAGTGTGGCCCAAGCACTTCCTGCCATAGTGAGAGGCAAAAAAGTCCTGGTTTTAGGAGATACCAAACAGTTCAGTAACTTACAGTCTAGCCTGGCTAAAAGTGAAGTCAATCAGGAGTACCTGAACAAGTTGAAAGAAGTATTCAGGGAAGCCGGTCAAGGCAAAATTTCTCAGTTAGAAAGATTAAAAAAACTGGATATACGGACTTCCATCTTGGAATTATTTGAAAGCATCGCCAATTGTCAGATTACTCTAGTAAAGCATTCAAGAGGGTATCGTGAGCATATTTCATATTCCAGTAAGCACTTTTATAATGGACGGTTACAAGCCTTAAAAATCAGGATGAAGCCAATATATGAAGTCTTAAAGATTGACGTTCTCGAACATGATGGAAAGACTGAAAAGTTCAAGAACACCAATCAATTGGAAATCGAAGCCATAAAAACCGAACTGAAGAAGTTAAAAGGCAGTGAGAGTGGCGGCACGATAGGCATCATTACGCCGTTTCATGACCAGCAGATACGAATAAGCGATGAAATAAATAGAATGCCGGATCGGGATTATTTCTTTGACCAAAGAAAACTGAAAATTATGACATTCGATACTTGCCAAGGCGAGGAAAGAGATACGGTGTTATATTCCATGGTTGCCAATCCATCTAAGGACAAGCTCAATTACATTTTCCCTAGAGATTTAACGCGCCGATTTTATGACGAAGAAGCAGGGAAAATAAAAGTTCAACGGTTGAATGTTGGGTTTAGCCGGGCCAGAGAGTGTATGCATTTTTTCCTCAGTAAACGAGAGGAAGAATTTAAAGGGGCAATTGGTGGTGCCCTTTTACATTTCAAGGAGGAATTAGAAGAAGGTCGAAACCTTCCCGAACCTCAGCATACGGATCCTGCGAGTCCAATGGAACCGAAAGTCTTGGAATGGATTAAAAGCACCAATTTTTTCCAAGAAAATCGGTCCTCCATTGAATTAAAAGCCCAGTTTCGGATTGGAGAATATCTCAAACAACTGGATAGAACATATAACCATCCCCTATACCGCACTGATTTCTTACTTTGGTACAAAAACTCTAAAAGGCAGGAATTCAAAATCATTATCGAATATGACGGGTTTCACCATTTTGTTGGAGCGAATGAATGGACTAATCAAGTTTATTATTCTGACAAAGACTTAGAAAGAGAAAAAACCCTGGAAAGCTATGGATATAAGTTTCTTAGATTGAATCGTTTCAATCTAGGGAAGGATCCTGTTGTAACACTGGATTATCGATTGCGTGACCTTACGGCACAGGATGGCTGGCTTGAGAGTCACGCGTGGCCGACTTGTCCATCATGACCGTCCGGGGGGAGGCCAGCTTGCTGGTCGATTAAGGAATTGCCGCCGAACTCTTGCGCCATGAGGCTGCCGATCACTTGATGGAGTCGGGTATTCACCTCTTCCTCCGAGACGTGATCGGGGACTTGGATGTTGAAAACAATTTGGACGTTTTTCATAAAAGTACGGACTCCCTCCTCATTGCGTGAATCGACGATTCTTCCCGTGTCGCATCTCCTTTTCAGGATTTGTACACTTCTTCATCGTTGGTTTGCAATGGTGCTGAATGAGAATACATGGTTCTTGCGAAGAGGTGAAGGATACTCCTCCCTCATTTTGTGAAGAATCATGTGACTTGTTTGTTCCCTTGTCGGCGTTGTCTTGCTATACTTTTTTCATGACGACGCCATGTCCTGGCTGCCGGTGTTCCGTTTCCCGGGACTCCAATCCATTTCATCCGTTTTGCTCGGAACGGTGCCGGGTCGTTGATCTCGGGGCCTGGCTCAATGCCGGCTATCGGATTCCCGAAGATCCCCAACAAGCCGAGTCTGTTCCAATCGACGACACACCTTCACAAGATCCGTAATTCCGAAGCGGGGAGTTTCATGGGAAAAATCATTACAGCCCAACGCAAGGAGAATCAGACGCAACTCGCGGAAAACTACATCCGCACTTATATTTTGTTTCCATCGGGACTGCTGGGCTTGTTGGCCATGATCATCGGCATCCTTGCGTTGGTGTACCAGTTATTCGTCGAGACCTACGATGAATGGACGTTTATCAAAAGTTCGGGCTTGATGCTGGCCGGCATTCTGCTCGGGTGGAGCCAGACGCGCTATCACCGTTATCTCTTTCGGGTGTTTCCCGAATTTTGGGCGAGTCGCATGCGGTCCTCCACCAGCCGGGGCGTGCAACGGCTCAAGAAAGTGAAAGTGTCGGCCGAAGTGGAGTTGCAGCATGCAGGCCGGAGTTTGGTGCCGGTGGCCTACACCTTGGGGATCGGGGGGTTGATCGGCCTGTCGGCGTGGAGCTTCAATTCCGGTTCTCTGGACTATATGGCAGCCTTTGCCTTGCCGTGGGCGGGATTTTTTTGGGGCAAGTTGTTTACCTGGCGATCGGTCATTCCTCCGTTGACGGCTAAAAAGTAAGCAGGAATTCTACCCTACCTAACCTCCCCTTACAAAGGGGAGGAAGTCAGACAACGACGATTGCTTGAGCCATCCGATTCCTCTCCTTTGTAAGGACGGGAACTTTTTCCGAAGAGGGAAAAGTTGGGAGGTAGAGAGGGAACATTCACGAGGTTGACTTCTTGGTTTTGCGAGTTTGGGATTTCTCGTCCTCCATGGCGGCAAGACGTTTTTCCAGAGTCGAGACCTGTTTGAACAGTTCGGGCAGACGTTGCACCAGGACGTGGGTGCGGAAAAAGGCCGTACGTTGCGTCGCCGGCCGCCCGGACATTGCAATACCCGGTTCCACGTTTTTTTCGATTCCCGCGCCTGCCGCGATCATGGCCTGATCCCCGATCGTGAGATGATCGATCAGGCCGGCTTGCCCTCCGATCATGACCCCTTTGCCGATGGACGTGCTGCCCGCGACGCCGACCTGAGCCACGATGATACCGTGTTCTCCCACGGTCACGTTATGCGCGATCTGGACCAGGTTGTCGATTTTGGTGCCCTGCTTGACGTGCGTTTGTCCGAACGTGGCCCGGTCAATCGTCACGTTGGCCCCGATTTCAACGTCGTCCTCAACCACCACGATGCCGCGTTGTGGGATCTTATGATGGCGGCCTTCGTGTTGAACGTACCCGAATCCATCGCTCCCGATGACGGCTCCGGCGTGGATGATGACCCGTGAGCCGATCCGGCATCCGTTCAGAATGCTTACGCTCGGATGCAGCACCGTGTCATCACCGAGAGTGACGTCCTCTCCCAAGAAGACGCCGGGGTAGATCGTCACCCGGTCCCCGATGGTCGTGCGATGGCCGATTGTGACGAAGGGTCCGATGGACACATCGCGGCCCAGACGCACGTCCGTGCCTTGAACAACGTGTTGGGCGATCCCCGTGGGAGAGGGTTGGGTGGTGAAAAACCCTGTGATTAACCGGACAAAATCGAACTGGGGTTGCGCCGAGACCAATTGTGCGCCGTTCAAATCGGGAAAATGTTGAGGGACGATGAAAGCCGAGGCTTTTGATCGGACGGCCTTTCCCATCAGTCGATGACTGGTCAGTAATGTCAGATCCCCTTGTGCCGCCTGTTCGAGACTATTGACGCCTGAAATACGAAGATCTGCCGGGCCGTGGAGTCGCGCATCGATGGCGCGGGCCAATTCGGTTATTGGATAGCCGTCAGACGTTTGAGGAGGCATGTCTTTTTCCCTTTGGAATTGAAAGCGTCAAACGTGAGACTCAAGTCTTGCAATGCGTTGCTCAGTACCGCACTTTCAGAAAAATATTGAGGCTGACGATGAGAAACATCACGCATGCAATCCAGGCTGCAACCACGGGAAGTAGCGCCCCGCTTTTTCCCAACGTCATGCCGACGGAATTCGTGGCCCAGAACAAGAAACTGATGCTTAAGGCCTGACCGATGCCTTTCCCGATGCTGGCCGTCCTGGTGCCGGTTTCGAGGAGTCCAATCGACACGCCCAGAATGGTCATGATCAACGGGACGCTCGCAAATGCCACCCGTCTCCAATAGTCGGCAAGAAATTTTGTGGCGTTCTGTTTCTCCAGGCGCAAGCGCTCGATGTGGGTGCCGAGTTGGTTCAACGTCATGTGTTCGGGCTCGAGGGCGTTCCAGGTCATCAGGTCAGCGGGCGTCAAGGACAACGCCAGGGGCAGGGTGGTCCATTGAATGGTCTCGACCCCGCCGTCCGGGTCGACCACCCGTTGAACGACGTCGTGCAAGGACCATTCGCCGTCCGTGTAAACGGCGCCGGTCGCCGTAAGGAATGCATCCAACGAGAATCGATTGTTCAACCTGTAGACCGTGACCGTGCGCAGCCACGTGCCGTCGGGATCGACTCGTTCAACGTGCATCAGCGAATGGTCATGAGTATGCACCCACAGATTCTCGCTTGTAAAAGAAAGCGGTTGAGGTTTTTTCTGGATCTTGACGGTTCGAAGGTATTCCGCCTTGGCATTGGCTAAGGGGATCACGACGGCCGTCAATCCCAGCAGGATGACGGTCACGAGGCCCGCGACCGCCAGGAACGGAATGGTAACGTGAACGAGGCTGACCCCACAACTTCTCATCGCGGTGATTTCGTGGTTCTTGTTCAGGAGTCCGATCGTGAGGAGGGAGGCCATGAGAACGGCAAAGGGCATGAGTTGAAAGGAAATGTCAGGGATTTTCAAGACGAAATACAGCAACATGGAGGACAAATCCGCATCGTGACGAAGAAACCTTCGCAATTTCTCGAAAAAATCGATCACCAGGTAGATTGTCACGAGCCCGGTGAGACACAAGGTCAGCAGGCCGAGATACTGTCGAACGATGTACCAGAATAAAATGCCCATGCTTGCCCTGCCTGTCCTGAGCGTAGCCGAAGGATGCGAAGTCGAAGGATCAGCGCCGGCTCGCCTGATAAAACAGAATCCACGTCATCAGGAGTAAAAGGACGTTGGGGAGCCAGGCTCCGGCAAACGGATGAAGGAGCAAGGCCGTGACGGAAAACTCTCCCAACACGTTCAGCAAATAATAGCCCACCATGATGAAAATTCCCAAGACAAATCCTCTCATGCGTCCGGTGCGTTTGGAGACGATCCCGGCCGGCATACCCAGGACGCCGAGGATGAGTGTGGCCACGGGAAATCCCAGGTCTTTGTAGTATTCCATAAGGCGGCGAAGCATCCTGGTGTCCCGCCAGCCGGACTTATCCAATTCGGCCATGATGTGTTGGTAATCGGGCCGTTCGGGTTTTTTCACCGTGAACGCCGGGGCCAGATTCATCTTGAGATCATAGGTGGAAAACGCCACCTGATGATGTTGGGTGCCGTTCCTGGGAACCTGGTGAATCTCACCGTCATGTAAACGAATGCCGAACTGGTTGCGTTGCGGATTCTTGAGCATTTGAAAGGTTTGCGCGGTGATGATGATCTCTTGGGCCGGGTCTCGCTGATCCAGGATGAAAATGCCCGTGGCTTTCTCCCCGGGTTCGGGCGTGGGAACGAAAATCATCATGTCATCCATGGGTTCATTGAAGACGCCGCGTTCCAAGGCCAGGTTCAACTGGTCCTGGATCAGGCTGATGGCCAGTTTCTTCAGGGAAATCGACGACCAGGGTTGTCCCCATTGCGAAAGGAACAGGGTGCCCAGGAACACGAGCAACGAAAAGAAGAAGACGGGAACCGCGATCCTGAGCAGGCTCAGTCCGGCCGCTCGCATGGCGACCAGTTCCTTGTCGAAAGAAAATCGACTGAAGGTGGTGATCGAAGAGATCAGGCAGGCCATCGGCAGCGTCAGCACCAGGAAGGAGGGCATGAGATTGACGATAATCTTAAAGACGGCCAGAAGGCTGACCCCGTTGGTGACCAACAATTCCACCAGCCGTAACATCTCTTTGGTCAGGACGATGAAGCACAGGATGCCGAGGCTGATGGTGAACGGGACGAGGAGTTCTTTGAATATGTAGCGATCGAGAATCGTCATGGGCGTCGGTGCATGGCTTCTTCCCTTCCCCTCCTTTGTAAGGAGGGGCGAGGGGAGGGGACGAGAGAAGAGAGATCACGCAGGGCTGAGGATCATGATGTGGGCAGTCACTGATTTTGTCAACGCCTGTCCTGAGCGTAGCCGCGTGAAGTCGAAGGGAGCCTGCCGAAGGGCATCGGCGAACATTTGCAATTATGGAAACCTCTTTGCTTCAAGAGTGGAGTATGTTTTAATGGCGCTCCATCCGGCTGAAAAGACATGACCATGAACGCTCGCTCAGGACGCACGTCTGCCCCTGCTGATGGGGTAACCCGCAGACTCAAGAAAATTCGGCTGGTCGCCACGGACGTCGACGGGGTTCTGACCGACGGCGGCCTCTATTATTCGGACTCGGGTGAGCAAACCAAAAAATTCAACGTCTGGGACGGGTTGGGGTTGGTCCTGCTGAAGCAGGCCGGGTTGGTGACCGCTGTCGTCACCATGGACCAAACGCCGTTGGTCAAGGTCCGGGCCGCCAAACTCGGCATGACCGAAATTCACCAGGGCGTCAAGGATAAACTGGCGGTCCTGAAACAACTCGCCTCGAAATATGGTATCAAGCTTGAGGAAATCGCATACGTGGGAGACGACGTGCCGGATTTGCCCGCTCTCCGGGCGGTGGGATTTTCCGCCGCTCCCGCGAACGGCCGGGACCTGGTCCGGAAAAAGGTACGGTACGTGTGCAAGGCCAAGGGCGGTGAAGGCGCCGTCAGGGAAGTGGCCGATCTGATATTGGCCGCGCAAGGCTTGTCCGCGGCGTTCCTGGTCGAGCACGCCACATCAGACCGGGATGCGCGGTCGTGAGTTTTCCCCACTTGTTCCCGGTCAGTCTCGCCGGCGGGTAGCGGCACCCCTTCGTGAGTATCTTTCGAGAATATGACGTTCGTGGAGTCGTCGGGAAAGATTTGACGCCCGAGGTGGCGCAATCCATCGGTCGTGCCTATGGCACCATGGCTTGGCAGCGAGGCAGTCGAACGGTGGCTTTGGGACGGGATGGGCGTCTGACTTCGCCGGATCTCCGGGATCGGGTGCTTGCCGGCATCACGGCCACGGGAGTGAACGTCGTGGATATCGGGGTGTGCCCGACGCCGTTGCTCTACTTCGCCCTCTATGAATTGCCCGTCGACGGGGGAGTGATGGTCACCGGCAGTCATAATGCGGCTGAATACAACGGCTTCAAAATGTGCCTGGGCAAAATGGCCTTGCACGGCGAAGACATTCAGGAACTCAAGCGCCTGATCGAAGCCGGGGCGTATGCGTCCGGGTCGGGGACCGTATCCACGGCAACGGTAATTTCTCCCTACCTGCGGTATCTCAAGGACCATTTTGCCGGGGTTGATGGAACAGACATGCACGTGGTGGTCGATTGCGGAAACGGCGCCGCGAGCCTGGTGGCGAAAGCGGCGTTAGAGCAATTGGGCTGCCGCGTCACGGGGTTGTACGACGACCTCGACGGCCGTTTCCCCAATCATCATCCCGATCCCACCGTCATGGAGAATCTTCAGGATCTCATCCAGGCTGTCAAGCACCATCGAGCGGACGTCGGGATCGCCTACGACGGCGACGCGGACCGCATCGGGACCATCGACGAAAAAGGGAGTATTATTTGGGGAGACCACCTGCTCCTGATATTTGCACGGGATCTCTTGAAGGACAGACCTGGGAGTACGGTGATTTCCGACGCCAAAGCCTCCCAATGCCTGTACGAAGACATTCGGAAACGTGGAGGGAACGGCATCATGTGGAAGACGGGCCATTCCGTGATGAAAGCCAAGATGAAAGAAGAAGACGCCGCCCTGGCCGGGGAAATATCGGGGCATATGTTCTTCGCTGATCGCTATTTCGGGTACGACGATGCCATCTATGCCTCGTGCCGGTTAATTGAAATCCTGTCGAAAGCGCGGGCACCCTTTTCATCCCTGCTGGAGGATCTGCCGTCAACGGAGGTGACCCCGGAGATTCGTGTGGAGTGTCCGGACGACGAGAAGTTCCAGGTAGTCGAGACCATACGAAACCGGCTGGTCGAGGTGGCACGGCGGCCGCATTCGCCGAACGCCGGCAATGCAAACCCCGCGATTCGTGAAGTGATCACGTTCGACGGGGTGCGTGTCTGCTTCGACGACGGCTGGGGACTCATCCGCGCCTCCAACACGCAACCCGCGCTGGTCCTCCGCTTTGAAGCCACTACGGCCGAACGGTTGCAGGCCATTCGCACCTATCTGGAAGGGGAGTTGGAAGCCTGTACTCGGTCCGTCGCGCCATGAACCACCGGCATTCTCCTACTGTCATTCCCAACGCTTGTCCCCGACCCCGATCGGGGATCCAGGGTCTTTGCCGTTTCCTGCCATCCTCGACGCTTGTCCCCGACGTTAGTAATCGGGGATCCAGGCGATCTATAAAGATCCAGAGTCTTTTCTTTGTCTTTGTAGCCGCGCGATCTTATCGCGCTTATTCCCTCTCCCAGTGGGAGAGGGAAGGGTGAGGGAGGAGAATTGCCGTTGTGACAGAAAACGTCACTGGAAGCCCAAAAACGGAAATTAATGTCAAAAAGATGACACAAAACATCTTTATGTCATCTTTAGTCATCTTTATGTCATTTTTATGGCACCTTTTGGTCGTGTGTCGGCCGGGTTAGCCCTTCGACTACGCTTCCTTCGACTTCAAGCGCGTTGCGCCTTACGCTCAGGACAGGCGTGGCGTAATCCGACGAGAGAACTGTGTCACGCCCGTTCCAAGGCATGACTGATCATCTGCTTCAGGCAATCGCTTTCGTCAAGAAAATAGACGCCGCGTTCTTTCCAGTCGTTACGGGAACTCACGGACCCGTCTATCAGGGAAGGCTGCGTGACGGAGAGGATGTAGGCGTGCAGGCGCACGTCGGGGTTGGTGCGGCGGATTTGCGTTTCGGTCGTCTTAATCTCGTGGTAGAGGCGGACTTTGCGGTGCTCACGCGTTCCGTAGCGGCTCAACCCCTTAGGATCGAGAAAAATAACGTGCTGGCAGGTATCGTCCTTCAACCAGACGATAAAGTCGGGATAGTAGGCGTAATCGTCGAAGAACGACACGCCCCTGCCGCGCGTCAGGTTGCGGATAAGGAACAACTCTTTGCCGTGCAAGCAGGGGTCGCGGCGCTCCGCCAGCGCGGCCAGTTTTTCAACCACATTCCTTTCATCCTTGTTCAGGTGGACTGGCTGAATCTTCACTTTGCTGTCCGGCCCGGCATACAGTAACGGCTTATAGGCATGAGCTTGCGTCATAATGACGCTGACGTTCAGATCACGGAAATCGCCTGCCCGAACGTTCGCGGCCAATTCACGAACGTCTTTTATCAATACGGGCTCGGTCACATCCACGGATAACTCATAGGCTTTGATATTGTTCGGATCTTGGTCGTCCAGCGTGACCACCTCGATCTTGTCGTGTTCCCATTGCCGCCGCTGCCTGCGCCAGAATTGATCGGCATATTCGGTGATGAGATCCAGCGCGATATCTTCGAGTTCCGCTATCTGCGGGAAGCCGATCACGGCCAAGCGTTCCGGCGGCATATACAGGTCATACCAATCGTCGCGTTCCAAAAGAGAGTCCACCGTGTCACGCTCAATGATCAGGTTGTGCCAGCCCCGTTGCTGCTTCCGCTTCAACAGCTTGTCGTACAGGCGCGTTCGATTGAAAAACGCGACCTGACCTGGCCGGAGTTTGACAGATTTTTTAGGCGCTGACTGTTCTGCCACAATGCCCGAGGACGCGACGGATTGCAGCCGTGAATACAGGTCCAGGGTGACGGGCTGTCCAGCGCCGGGACTTGGCAGGATGGGGCGCTTCGCGGAACGCGCGTATTGCACGTCCTCCTTGAGCCGGATCAACTTCAGATCCGTCTTTCTGGCGAAGTTCCAAGTGACGGGCAAACGAACCGTCTCCCGTTCGACACGCACGCCTTCCTTTTCCAAAAGAGCCCGAAAGGTCTGCATGTAGTTGGCCCGCAGGCCGAAGATATTCAGCGTTTCCAGATGGGCCAGTTCCGCGCTGCCCGTCGGCAATTCCGCTCCGCTTTTCTGATGGCGTTTCAGGCTCATGTTCCAGCCTTTCAAACGCACACCGCGCCCGAACATCTGGATGATCTCAGGCCCTTCTCCAACGCCGACGTGCATCAATCCCATGGTCGCCACGCGCCACGAGTTCCAGCCGGCAATGAAACGCCGTGCGCCAATGACAATATTCACCGGCGAATCACGTTTGTCCACGTCGGCAAAAAGCCGTTCGGCAAAACCGGCTTCTCGGGAAACCGCAATGTTCGGGTTAGCCATTTCCGTCAGCAATCTATACAAGGCTGCGGAATCACCGACGTTGACCACGCCAAAGACCGGCCCATCGCCGGCGTGCAGGTGCAACTCGCCCTCGCCCGCGGTCAGGTAGACCACGTGGAGTTGTCCCAAGCCATGAAACAGGGTGGTGCACAGGTCCGCATAGAGATCATCTGTGCCGCGTCCAGACACGTGTTCGGAAAGATACGCGAACTGGTCCCTGAAATAATCCTGCCCGCTTTCGTCGGTCAGGCCGGACCGCCCGTCCAGCAGTTGCCCGATCATGGCGCGGATCGCGTCGCCGTCCGCCAACACCCAGGCCAGGAAATTCAGGATGCTCGCGACATCGGACTGCGTTTCCTTATCCGCCTTGCCGGAGCCGGTCACCGTCTTACCCAGGAAGACCCAAAGCGGCTTGGTCACGTTGAAATCCGTCCAGGCCCCGGACTTGTCGCGCCAAATGCGGCATTGCTGATAGAAGGTCAGCAGACAGCCCAACAGGTACACGTTGCGGTTCCCGTCGGCCATGCCTTGGGGCAGGTTCGAGATGACGTAGTCCTTGCCGTAGCCGTCCTCGTGGAACCAGCGATAGGCGTAATCGAACAGCAGGCACTTTCCATAAGCGTCGCGGAGTACGTCGTCCTTGCCCGCGATTTGGTTAAAGGTGGCGGAATACTCGAAGGTGAAGCCGCCACGGGAGAGTTCCTTGCGGCGCTCGCGCCACACCTTACCCGATGCGCCCAAGTGTCCTTCGTCCACCAACACCAGGTTGTTGTCGCCGAAATCGCCCACGGCGATACGCTTGACACCCTTCTTTTCCGCCAGTTTGTTGAGGTCGATGATTTCAACGTGTGGGAACAGGTCGGCCCCGGCTTCGGCAGAAAACAGCCGCGAGGGCAGGCCGCTTGCCTGCAATTCCTTCTCATGTTGTACTGACATCTGTTCGTTGGGCGTCAGCAGGACGACGTTGTTGAGCCGCCCGCCCGAGGCAGCCAGATAGTGCCGGTATTGCAGGATATGGGCGTGCATGAGGAGGGTCTTGCCGGAGCCGGTCGCGCTCTGAAACGCAATGGTCCGCAGGTCATCGGGCGCGTAGTCCGGTATGTCCCGCATCAACCGGTGTGAGGCCCTTGTCCCGTTCAAGTCGGCGCAGAGCGCTTCGGGATCGTGGAAATACCTGTCCAGGTAGCGTTCGGTGAACAGCAGCGCGAGGTATTGGTAGGGCTTCCAGACACGGCCCTGTTCCGGGGTCATGCGCAGCTTGTAGCTATGCGCGACGACCTTGGCGTCGTATTGGGCCAGTTCCTCGGCCTGGACCTGTGCGGCTGACGAAAGATATAAAGCGCGGGCGTATTCGCTCTCACCACCGGCATCGAAGCCGGCCGGAACACCGCGCAGCCGGTCCAGCATGGTGCGCATGTCATCGTAACCAAACTCCCGGCAAATAAAGCGGTGCAGGACGAGGCGGTTTTGGAGAAGAGAGGTCCCGACCAGGCGACGACGCGGAGGCATCAGCGGGGCTCAGACAGCATGAGTTTCATGATTTCGTGGAAAAGCGAAATGGCGTTTACTGAAAATGTTGCCATGCCCGATTTTCCTTCTTCGTATTCCAGTCAGCCGCGAGAGTGTTTTCACTCAATTGAGCGCATTCGCCGGCACCTGATACGGCCTCTTGCCCCTGAACCCGTTGCTTAACAAACAGAAAAAAATCGTAGACTTCCTGCTGCGCCGCTTCCGGCAAGGCAGATAGATCGATTGATTTCATTGTTAATCCCTCCAGTTTCTGCAGGTCGGATTAGCCCTTCGACTACGCTCAGGACAGGCATGGCGTAATCCGACATGAGGCTACGGCGTCGGGTTACGCCTTCGGCTAACCCGACCTACGGTTTTTTATACATCTTGCAACCAAGGCAATCTACTTTCAAAAATTTCTAAAATTTCTTTGGCATTATCTTGAGATATATCATCGACTCTATAATTTTTAAAGAGATAACTATGAGATTGTTTCATGTCATATAGTGCCTGTTTGAATTTGGCACGATCATTTTCAGATAGACATACTATATGTTCACGTTCAGCGAAATCTAAATCATTCATAAACTCTTTTGTTGTCTCAAAAACGGCTGATTGTGCATTCTTATAAACACATTGGAGAGGTGGCTCGGGAAATTTGAACAAGGGGGATAAGTGACATTTCTGCTCACGAGCGGCATGATTGCCGTGAATGAGGAGGACCCATGACGAGACGACTACGCCGAAACCATAGCCCGGCTTTGAA
>MPMZ01000062.1 GCA_002238765.1 Nitrospira sp. bin75 | reverse complement strand
GGCCGGTGGCGCGTCTATTTTTGTCACCAGTATGTCAGCGAGCTTGATTTGCAGCAGCCCACAGAATAACTCACAATGTGTCCACCATGTCCCCGAACACCCGTCCACCATGTCTCCGGTCCATACACTCTCCCGCGGTGGGGAGAGGGTGTGGAAGTTATCATGGCGGTTCCTCTTGAAGCACGTGTTGGGCCATGGTAAGGTGACAGTATTATGGTCTTCGATACCTTGAAATCCGTTGAGGAATTGCAAGAAGCTGGAATTCCGGAGAACCAGGCCAAGGCACAAGTTCGGGTCTTTCAGCAGATCATCGAATCCGACCTCGCTACCAAACGCGACGTAAAAGAGCTGGAACAAAAGTTGCAACAAGAAATGCGAGAATTGGAATATCGTCTCACCATCAAGACCGGGTTAATGGTGGTCGCATCGACCGGGGTGATTTTAGGGACCATTCAATACCTGCTTCTTCCTTCTTCTTGATTCTTTCGCCTTTCGTCCTCTCTTCCAATAATCACCATCAAAGGAGCCTTCATGAAGACCTTCTTTTTGGTGTCGCAGTGACGTTGTCGGCACGTTTGGGGTTGACGATCGCATGACGTCGAAAACGGACATGGAGATTCCTCGGTATTGTCCCGTTCTTCTCTTGATGATCCTGTCTGCAATCCTTTCGGGTTCGGCCTTTGCCTCTGCTCCTCTGGAATCCAAGGGGCTTCGGCTCCTGGAAGAAATTCAGGAGGCTATTTCGCATTTGGCCGAGCACGTCACGCCGACGGTGGTGGGCGTGTCCTCTATCCGGCAAATTTCCCAACCCGGCAAAATCCCGCGCCAAGGTAGCTTCAAGGTCCCGGGAGCGGGTTCCGGCGTGGTGATCCATGAAGACGGCTATATTGTGACCAATAACCACGTCATCAGTAACGCCGTGGAAGCCGAAATCCACTTTTCCGATCAATCGACGCTGGTCGCGGAAATCGTGGCGCAGGACCCCGACACCGACCTGGCGCTTCTGAAGGTCGAAACGGACCGCAAGCTGGAGAGTGCTACGTTCGGAGATTCCAGCATGGTGAAGGTCGGACAATGGGTCCTGGCCGTGGGCAATCCCTTCGGACTGGACCGGACCGTGACCCTGGGGGTCGTGAGCGGGATCGGCCGGGAAAACATGAACCTGTCCCGGTATGAGAATTTCATTCAAACCGATGCGTCGATCAATCCTGGAAATTCCGGCGGGCCGCTCTTCAATTTGCGGGGCGAGGTGATTGGGATCAATACCGCCATTATCAATTTCGCGCAAGGCATCGGCTTTGCGATTCCATCCAACATGGTGAGCCGTATCATCGAGCAACTCAAGGCGGGCGGCAAGGTGGTCAGGGGATGGCTCGGGGTCGGGATTCAACCGCTGACGCCCCATCTCGCGGAGAAATTCGGCGTCCCTGACGGAAAAGGCGTGCTGGTCAATGAAGTGTTTCCCGGCGATCCGGCGGATCAGGCAGGCGTGATATCCGGGGACATCATCACGCAGATCGGGAATGAACGGTTAGAATCACCCAATCAGTTATCCCGGGTGGTCGCGGGATTTTCTCCGGGTGAGACGGTGATGGTCCACGTCATCCGGGACGGGACGTCGCTCCAGCTCCCCGTTTTGTTGGGAGTGAAGGAGGAGCACCCCATTGTCGCCTCATTGCCTCCGACCGCCGCGGAAGTCGATTTGGGAATCGACGTGTCTCCCATTACCGAGGAGTTGGTCGAACAATTTTCCCTTGACCAAACGACGGGCATCCTGGTCGTTCGAGTCGTTCAGGGCGGCGTGGCGAATGCGGAAGGATTGCGAAAAGGAGATATTATTCAGGAAGTCAATAGGACCCAAGTGCCCACTATGCGGGAATTCCGCGAAATCCTCGAAGCGGTCCAGCCCGGCGAGACGATCCTCCTGCGGATTCTCCGGGAGTCGAAAGCGTTCTTTGTCGTGTTGAAACCGTAAATGCCTCTACCTCCCCTCGCCCCTCCTTACAAAGGAGAGGAATGAAGGAACTCCCCTCACCCTACCCTCTTCCAACGCGGGAAAGGGTTCTATAAGAACCAAGAGCAAATACTATCAGGACGAGGCAGCCTCCTTTGCGGCCTTGTGTTCCTCGACGACTTTATTGACGACCTCACGAGGGGCCTGCTCATAGCCTGAAAATTCCATGGCATACGAGCCTTTCCCCGCGGTAATGGAGGTCAGGACCGGCGCATACTTGAGAATTTCCGCCAGCGGGACGACGGCTTTCACGATTTGATTGTGTCCCTTGGTGTCCATTCCCAAAATTCGACCACGCCGGCTGTTCAGATCGCCGATCACCGCACCCACCATATCGTCCGGCGCCGTCACTTCCACGTTCATGATCGGTTCGAGAAGAACGGGCTGTGCCGATTCCATGGCTTTCTTGAATCCCATCGAGGCCGCAACCTTAAAAGCCATTTCCGACGAGTCAACGGGATGATGGGACCCGTCACAGACCTTGACTTGCACGTCCACAACCGGGTAGCCGGCGAGAATTCCTTCGTGCATGGCTTCGACCACGCCCTTTTCCACCGCGGGAATGAAATTCCGGGGAATCACGCCGCCGACGATTTTGTTGAGAAACTCAAACCCGCCGTTGCGTGGCAACGGCTCGAGTTGAAGCCAGCAATCGCCGTATTGCCCGTGGCCGCCCGTTTGTTTTTTGTGCTTTCCCTGGGCTTGAGCCATTTTTTGAATCGTTTCTCGATAGGCGACTTTCGGCGTGTGCAGGTTGACGTCCACGCCGTATTTCCGGTGGAGTTTTTCCAGGGTCAACTCGATATGTGTCTGGCCGACGCCGCTCAACAACATTTCCTTGGTCTCGTCATTTCGGATAAATTCCAATGACGCATCTTCTTCCACCAGTTTGTGCAGGCCCAGGCTCACCTTATCGATATCCCCTTTCGATTTCGGTTCAAGCGCAAAGGACATCACGGGCCGCCGGAGTTGCGCCGCGGGAAAGACGATGGGCGCCTTGTCCGTACAAATCGTCTCACCCGTATGGGTTTCTTTTAATTTACCCATGACCACAATTTCACCTGCGATCGCTCGTTGCGTCTGCGTGCTTTTCTTCCCTTGCATATAATACAGATGGCCCCCTTTCTCTTTCACGTTTTTTGCGGGATTGAAAAAGGTCGAATCGGCTTCGAGTGCTCCAGAACAGACCTTGAGATAGGTGAGCCGGCCCATGAAGGGATCGATGGTGGTCTTGAAGACGTAGCCGGAAAGCGGCTCTTCCGCGGTCATGGGCCGCACGAGTTCTTCACCCGTGTCGGGATGCGTTCCGGCCGACGGAAAGGCTTTAGCTCGCTCTTCCGGAGAAGGCAGGCATTGAATAATCGCATTGTGCAGCACCGTGGTGCCTAAATTCAGGATCGCCGAACCGCATAACACCGGAATGAACTGGCGCGTTTTCGTACTCAGGACCAACCCTTGAAGGATTTCCTCTTGTGACAGGTCACCCTCATTTAAATATTTTTCCACCAACTCATCGTTGGATTCGGCCACGTTTTCAATCAATTGTTTCCGATATTCAGCAATTTTATCTTTCAGGTCCGCGGGGATCTCTTCTTCTTGCACCTTGTGGCTGTTGGGTACGGGGACAATGGCTTTTTGTGTCACCAAGTCCACCACGCCTCGAAGATTCGCCTCTTCCCCGATCGGATAGGCAATCGGCACGCACTTGGTCTCAAGCGCTTCCTGAATTTCTTTCAAAACGGATTCAAAATTCGCCCGTTCTTTATCCAGCTCGTTGATGAACATCAGACAGGGAAGTTCGCGCGCTTGAATATACTCCCACACCCGATCCAATTCCGAGCGTATACCCGACGCGCCCACGACCAACACCGCGCCGTCTGCTACATGAATGGTATTTTTTGTATCGGCAAAAAAATCCAGTGAACCCGGAGTATCGAGCAAGTTCAGGAAGGTCTCTTTGTGTTCATACTGAAGAAGGGCCGTGCTCATGGAATGCCGATGCTGAACCTCTTCGGCTTCGAAATCGGCCACGGTATTTCCGTTGGCGGTCGTCCCCATGGCCGACGTGACGCCGGCAGAAAAAAGCAGGGCTTCGACGAGAGAGGTTT
Source organism: Nitrospira sp. bin75 (assembly GCA_002238765.1). Classification (GTDB taxonomy): domain Bacteria; phylum Nitrospirota; class Nitrospiria; order Nitrospirales; family UBA8639; genus Bin75. The sequence goes on along the minus strand of MPMZ01000062.1, from coordinate 12,995 downwards.
TTCCGGCACCCACATACGACGTGACAACAACGTTGCGAATGGAAGAAGAATGTGTCATACGGCCCCCCTTATAAGTTGGGCCATTCTAGGCTTGGCTAAATTGGGGTGTCAATGAACGGCGGGACGGAGGAACGGCTTTGCTTATTTGGTTCCCTCCCCTTTGTCAGGGAAGGCCAGGTGGGCTAGAGTTGTGATTCCGAGAATCTATTAACAACGAACCGCCGTCGAACGCTACGCTCTTCAGTTATGGACTTTTCATGACCCACACTGCTGCCGGAAACCTGATGCCTCGCCTGATGGCAGCGCTCTGTTTGGGACTTTTCGCCGGCGCCATGGCCTTCGACCTCCTTGAACCCGCGAGAGCCTTTGCCTCGGATCTCCATCGATCCATCTGGTACGGGTTTCAATTCGGCCTTCCCGTGCTCGTCGGCGGAGTCTGCCTGAGCGGCAAACGGTGGGCTGCCATGATTGGGGTGATATATGGCACCATCGGCCTGGCTCTGGATATTGCCACGTTCGTCCAGAGCCTGACGGCTGGAACGGATTCACTGCACGTCGTCGGCCTGATCCTTCTGACCGCCCTCTTGAACTTTCTTCTCATTGTGATCGGAGGGCGGCAGGTTCTATCCATCTAACGGCGTCTAGACTTTTCCCTCAATGATGACCCCGTCCCAATCACCGGTCCCTTTTCTTAATCGAAGGCACCGCGTTTTTTTGAGCCCACTGGTCTTGAGCCACTGTTGGACGTCTTGGGCGCCGTAGGTATTGCCCGTCGGGGTGAACAAGAGCATCGTGACCGCAAAGAGGTTGGTATCGAGGGCATTGTATCCCGGCTTGTTCATGAGAAAGGTGTCTTGAATCAGAATATGTCCGCCGGGGTTGAGTGCGCGTTTGAGTTTTCGGAAGAGGGTCTTATTTTCAGCCGGCGAAAAAATGTGAATGATGTTCGACACCCACATCACGTCGAATTTGCCGGGCACCGGATTGTCAAACAGATCGCCCGCGTAACAGGACAGTCGTTTGCCGTGTCGTAAAGGTTTCGCGATTTCTTTGGCGACTTCAAGCGCCGGGGCACGATCCCAGACGCCCGCCTGCAACGTGGGATTGTTCTTCAGGAATTCCAACGCATACGTGCCGGGTCCACCTCCTACGTCCAACAACGTCTTGGCATCCTTCAGGTCGAGTTGTGCCGCTACCTGTTTGGCCGGTCTTTCAGACCGTTGGTGCATTGCCCAGGTGAATGATTGCCGATATTCCGGATCATCCGGCCCGTCGTCTTCAATCGGTTTGCCCGTCCGGACGGAATCGGTAAGCTGTGCCCAATTTTCCCACTGGCGATGGACCAGATCCAAGTAGGCCCCCCGGTAAGAGGGACTGTTCCGGTTCAAATACGTGCGACCGACTTTTTCCACCCCATAGGACGCTCCCCGTCGTTTGAGCAAGCCAGCGGTTTCCAGGTTGCGAAGGATAATCTCGACTCCCCGTTCGCTGGCTTTCAACCTCCCGGCTATGGCCTTGGGCGTCCAGAATCGCTGTCCCATATGGGTAAAGATATCGAGGTCCAGTGCCGTGGCGAACACACGGGCTAAACGAAAGCTATAGACCACGTCACGAAAGTCATCCATTGTCCGAACTGGCAGTTGCGTATCCATAAGCATTCCTTTTGAGGTTGAAGTAAAACAGACTTCAGGCGGCGGTGAATTGCCGTCGATAGCGCGCGATCAGTTGTTCAAGTTCCGGCAGATTGCCGAAATCGACGGGACGCTCAAAAAACACCGCGACGTACTCGTCATTCATTTCAATGCGTTCGTTGAAGCCGTCCCTGATGAGGCGATCACGATATTTCGACACGACTTGCTGAATGTAGAACTTGGCCTGTTTCGCCAGTTCGTCGCTTCCCAGGTCTTCGGCCGTGCCATCCGACAGCAAACTCTGCATGTCTTCCAAGGCATATCCCGCCTGACAAATCAAAACACCGGCCGGTGTGATTTCGAGTTGCCAGTCTTCATCGTCCAATTCAAGGGTCAAGGCTCCGCCGGGTTCATATTGCTCAAACTCCAAGTTGGCTTGCTTCAGGTGGTCCTGGACCTGTTGCCAGCCCAGGTGGAGTCCATCAGTCATGATGCGCCCTCCCCTGCCATAGATTGTGTGCGTTCATGCGTCAGCCGCGTCTGCAGCCCTTCAAGTCGCCTGGTGTTTTCTTCGAGCTTGGGCAACCCGTATTTTCGATCCACGCGAACCACGCGCTGAAGGAATTGGGCTTCTTTTTCTTTACAGCCCTTTGCCTTGTGGCAATCGGCCATCACGTACCAGGCCCCGCCCATACGCAGCTCGTCGCGAAGCCGTTCGGCAATAGCCAAGCTCGTTTGGGCACAGGCCATGGCATCATCATAACGCTCCCATGCCAGGTACATCCGCGCCATCATCTTGAACACGTCGGCCTCACCGGCCTGATTGCCTACTCGTTTCATCAAGGCGATGGATTCCGAATAATACTTCATGGCTTGCTCGAAATGCCGGGTTTCCTTTGCCACGAGACCCAAATCGGAGAGCAATACGGCCTTGGCCGCGGCGTCTTCAAATAGTTCCATTCTATCCAGGGCCTCGAGATAGTAGGCGCGGCCTCGTTCCCATTCGCCTGCGTCTACGTGCAAATTGCCGAGGTTGGCAAGCGTCGCACTAATCCCGCGGTGATCTCCCAGAGTCTTCTGCAGTTCCAGAACTTCCTGATAATAGTCCTGAGCTTGTTGGCGTTTTCCGCTGACGGCGCAGATGTTGCCGAGATTTCCCAAGGTTGCCGTCAGTGCCCTGGGGTCGCCGCTTTTCCGGTCAACTTCCAACGCCCTGGCATAACACTGGTAGGCTTCCGTGTAAAACCCACGGGAAAAGTGGACGTTACCTCGTTGATTGAGTTGTGCCGAATGAGACTGTCGCACGTGAAGGCTACTGCTATTCCAATGCCTTTGCCACAACGGTTTTGGCTCCGGTCAAAATAGAGGTCCCGTCTCCGACCAGGATTGAATCGAAATTATATTTGAGCAAGCGGCGCAGTCCCTCACGCGCCTTCACGGGATCGGCATATTTCTCGGCAGGGAGCATGCTCACCGACCCTTCGGGCTTGCCCAGCAAGGCGTCGCCGACAATAAGAATGCCCCGACCCTGTTGGAGAAACAGAGCCGATTCGCCTGGTGACTTTTGATTGGAGAGGTGTATGACCCAAATCCCACCGGGCAGCAATTCTCCGTCGACAAAGGTCTTTTCGGGAGTGACCGACATTTCCTGGGCATCGGCCTGCGGGACGTACACGCGAGTTTTCAAGGTTTCTTTGTACGTCGCGCTTTGCCGTTCATGATCCCGATTGGTAAGAAGAATGTAGTCGACTTGACTGGCATTCGTGAGTTGCGACAAATCGGTATCCGAGAGAGGCGGAGGATCGACCAGAATGCGATGTTCGCCCACGTCCAACAGGTGGCCGTTAAAATTAAGCTGTTTTTCTTCGGAAAACCACGACCACGTGGCTATCCCCGGCAAAATCGGCTTCATAGCTCGGCCATCGCTTCCTGGAGCATGGCCGTCGTTTTGGACAGAATGTCTTCTTCCGAAGGCAGGTCGAGAATATCGTCTTCCGGCACCATGATGAATTTTCGATTGCCGCCCTTGGTCAGGGAAATCAAAAACCGGCCATTGGAAGGCGTCGTCGGAATGACCACCTCGACCGTGCTCTCGATCCCCTTCACCAGTTCAAGAAATTTCGTTTTCCCTTCGTCAAACTCATCCATGTCGTTTTTGAATCCTTTCACTCAAATGTCATAAGGCGGTCGATCCGGAAGACGTCCCCAACAGTTTGTTCACCTCATCCAGAATCGCCGCATGGTCGGCCAAATCCATGTTGCCGACGCGTTGCCACCGGATCACGCCGTTTTGATCCAGAATGTACACGTTTGGAATAAAGCGTCCTCCGCCATACAGTTTATCGGTAATTTGGTCCGGGTCCGTGAGATAGGGATACGTGATTTTCACGGGAAAGACGCTGAGAAATTCCAGCACGTCGGCCTGGGAATCGCCCGAGGAGTTCACGCCGACCACCGCGACGTTCTGACCGCGCGTGGCCGCATACACTTTTTGCAAATTCGTGCTTTGAATCAAACAGGGTTCGCAAATATGAAACAGGCCAAGCACCACGACTTTGCCCTGGAAGTCTTTCAGCGAAACGGGTTCCCCCGTGACCGAGGTCAATGAGAACGACGGAGCCGGCTCCCCGACTTTAAAAAACCCACTGGCCCAGGCCATCGTGACCATGGCCAGGGAAAGCGGAACCGCAAGTAAAAAGAATTGGCGTTTCATGGCATCCTCCACTTTGCTGAGCAGCGGTCAATGCGGGCGACATCAATATTGAAATCTTAACACACGATTTTTCAGGCGGGCAATCAATGGTGGTTGTACGGTGGCCCCAGGGTCTCATGAAACTCAGCCATCTGCGTGAAAATAGCCCTCATCTGTCATCATTGCGCACGCGAGGACCCAGTGTCGTTCTCTTCACAAGCGCAGGAAAAAGAAAAGACGCTGGATCCTCGATTACAGATGTCGAGGATGACAGCAGAGGGAGAGGGAAATTACTTTGAAGCGTTTGCGTCGAACAGGCCCAGTTGTTGTTCTTCGGCTTTGGTGAAAGGAATGGGATATTGTTCGGTGAAACAGGCATGGCAGTAGTGGTCGTTTCGACCCGGGGCGGCGGTCAGCATGCCTTCCAGACTCAGGTATTCGAGGCTGTCGGCGGTGATGTATTTGCGGATTTCCTCAATGGAATGACTCGAACCGATCAGTTCCTTTTGGGTGGGCGTGTCGATGCCGTAAAAACACGGCGCGATCGTCGGGGGCGAACTGATGCGCACGTGCACTTCCTTGACCCCGGCGTTCCTGATCATTTTGATGATTTTTCGGCTCGTCGTGCCACGCACGATGGAATCATCCACCACCACGACCCGGCGTCCTTTCAGTACCTCGGGCACGACGTTCAGTTTCAATTTCACGCCGAAATGCCGGATGGATTGTTCGGGCTCGATAAACGTCCGGCCGATATAATGGTTGCGGGTGAGCCCGATTTCGAATGGAATCCCCGACCCTTCCGCATATCCCAAGGCCGCCGGCACACCGGAGTCCGGGACGGGGATGACCAGGTCGGCGGGCACGTACGCTTCCTTGGCCAACTGCCGGCCCAAGGCTTTTCGAATGGGATATACGGCGTGGTCGCCGAATATTTTTGAATCCGGCCGAGCAAAATAGACGTATTCAAAGACACATTTTGCGGGACGTTCGGGCAGCAGAAACGGGTGATGCGAGGTCATCCCATCTTCGTTGATGACGATGAGTTCTCCAGGCTCGACTTCCCGCACAAACTCGCCACCCATGAGATCAAACGCACAGGTCTCTGACGCGACCACCCAAGCGTCTTTAAATTTTCCCAGACACAAGGGCCGGAACCCATACGGGTCCCGTACGGCGATCAGTTCGTGATCGGTCAACAGCACCAGTGAATAGGCTCCCCGGACGAGGGAGAGTGCCTCGGTCAATCGTTGAAGTAAGGTGTCGCCTTTGGAATGGGCGATCAAATGGATGATCACTTCCGTATCCGAATCGGATTGAAAAATAGCGCCATAGGCTTCGAGTTCGCTACGAAGCATCCATGCATTGGTGAGATTCCCATTGTGTGCCACGGCCAGGTTTCCGAATGCGAAATTGACGGTGAGCGGTTGAACGTTGCAAAGGTGGCTGTCTCCGGCAGTGGAATACCGATTGTGACCGATCGCTTTGTTCCCGCGAAGGCGGCGAATTTCTTTTTTTGTGAAAATATCCGAGACCAGCCCGATGCCCTTTTCCATGTAAAAATTCCGGTCATCAGACGAGACGATTCCTGAACCTTCCTGCCCGCGATGCTGTAAGGCATACAACCCCAAGTAGGTAAAATTCGCGGCTTCCCGATGCCCGTGAATGCCGAACACCGCACATTCGTCCTGAAATTTGTCAGGGGCAATCAGATGCAACGGGGCGCGGGTCTTTGGGGATGAATTATTCATACTTCGTTCTCTACCTCCCTTGCCCCTCCTTACAAAGGAGAGGAGCTCGGAAGGAATACCCGTCCTTTGCCTCCCCTTTGCCTGCCCTGAGCGTAGCCGAAGGGTAAGGGGAGGTCAGGTGGGGTAGAGCCACACCATCAAGAATCGGGAACTTCGTTTTGCTCTTGCCTCCGTTCAGGCTGACAGTTTGGATTCCAGACTTCGGCTCCATTGTTCGAATAATGCTTCAACCGGCATATCGATTGCCGGTTGTCCGTTGACGTGGATGATCAAACGGTCGTCGCCGACCGTGCCGATATCCCGGGCGGGCACCTCATGCTCACGGGCAATGGCCAGCACGTGCTCGGCCTGTATGGAAGATGCCGAGAGAATGATTCGTGACGGACTTTCGCCAAAGAGTAAGGCGTCCGTACGAAGCCCGTTTGCATCAAGCCGAATCGTCGCGCCCAACGGTCTGCCTTGGTCCGTCCGGGGTGAAAAGCAACATTCCGCCAACGTCACGGCCAAGCCGCCGTCCGAACAATCATGCGCCGATTGCACCAAGCCTTCCGCAATCAATCGGAGCATGCAGTCGTGCAAGGCCTTTTCCGTCTCGATGTTGAGCCATGGCGGAGATCCCTGCTCCCGATAATGGACAACTTTCAGATATTCGGTTCCCCCTATGTCTTCCTGGGTCTCCCCTAAAAGAATAACCCGGTCGCCGGAATTTTTAAACCATTGTGTCGTCACGTGATCGGCCGGTTCGATGAGCCCGACCATGCCTATAATGGGCGTCGGGTAAATGGACAGGCCGTTAGTTTCGTTATACAGGCTGACGTTCCCACTGACAACGGGGATGCCAAACGTCCGGCACGCATCGGCAATGCCTTCGACGGCTAGCACGAACTGCCACATGATGTCCGGCCGCTCGGGGTTTCCGAAATTCAGACAATCCGTCACTCCAATGGGTCGCGCGCCCGAGCACACGAGATTCCGGGCTGCTTCCGCCACGGCCAGGGTGCCGCCGACGTATGGATTCAAGAGGCAGTACCGGCTGTTCCCGTCCGTTGTCACGGCCAAGGCTTTGTTCGTGTCCTTGATACGGACCACGGCCGCATCCGATCCCGGACGGACGATGGTATTGATGCCCACCATGTGGTCGTATTGCCGGTAGACCCAGGCTTTGCCGGCAATCGTCGGCGAATCCAGCAATTGAAGGAGAACGTCCCCGGGATCCTGGCCATCAGGCAGGTTTTCAACCGTCAGGGATTGCAGGAGTTCCTGATACTCGGGGGGCTTGGCCGGTCGCTCATATTTCGGACTGTCATCGACCAGCGCTTTGGCGGGAATTTCCGCCACCACGGTTCCCTGCTCCTTGATGCGGATAAACCCGTCATTCGTGACTTTCCCGATCACCGCCGCGTCAATCCCCCATTTTTGGCAAATGGCAATCACCCGGTTTTCTTTGCCGGCGTCGGCCACGAGTAACATGCGTTCCTGGGATTCCGACAGCATCAACTCGTAGGGCGTCATATCCGGTTCGCGGCGGGGCACGTCGGCCAATTCCAGTTCGATGCCCGTGCCGGCCCGGGAGGCCATTTCACAGGATGAACTTGTAAGACCGGCTGCGCCCATATCCTGAATGCCGACCAGAAGGCTTTGGTCCAGGAATTCCAGGCAGGCTTCCAGGAGTAATTTTTCCAGGAAAGGATCGCCGACCTGCACGTTCGGTCGCTTCTGTTCCGACGCATCGTCAAAACTGTCCGAAGCCATCGTGGCGCCGTGGATGCCGTCACGACCTGTTTTTGCCCCGATGTACAAGACCGGATTGCCGACACCGCCGGCGTGGCCGCGAAGCAATTGATCGGTTTTCACGATGCCCAGGCAAAAGACGTTCACCAGGGGGTTTTTGGCATAAATGTCGTTAAAGACGATTTCGCCGCCGATCGTGGGAACTCCGATACAGTTCCCGTACCAGGAGATGCCGGACACCACGCCTTTCAATAAATGCCGATTCTTCGGAAGATCCAATTCGCCGAATCGCAGGGAATCCAGCAATGCGATGGGCCGTGCGCCCATCGTGAATATATCGCGAAGGATCCCACCGACCCCGGTGGCCGCACCCTGGAAGGGTTCGACAAACGAAGGATGATTATGGGATTCCATCTTGAAGACCGCGGAAAGTCCATCACCGATATCCACGGCTCCGGCATTTTCTCCCGGACCCTGAACCACCCGCTCACCTTCCGTGGGAAATCGCTTCAAATGGACACGGGAGCTTTTGTATGAACAATGCTCGCTCCACATCACGGAAAAGATCCCGAGTTCAGTCAGATTCGGTTCACGCCCCAGGTGCTTGAGGACCTGCTCGAATTCATCCTGCGTCAGGCCGTGCTGATGAATCATTTCCGGCGTAATATTGGTCGGCACGTTTGGCATTTAAAATTAAAGTGAAACTTTAATAATGTATTCCGTTACAGTAGCGTCAGAAGCCGATGATAGAGCGGAAACCCTCTCAATCCGCATCGGAATTGACGCCTGCGATATAGGTCACCCACGCCAGGTCAGCTTCACCTTTTTCTGCGCGGTGATAGGTGCCGGTCCCTTCGTTGGTCTTTCGGTTGGTGCCTTCCCACATGAAATGCACGTCCCGGAACCCGGCTTCGTTCATGAGTTCCATAACTTCTGGCATGGTCCACATGCGCCAGTCATACACGAAGGCGTTGCGCATTTCACTGCCGTCTTGAAACGCAAAATGCATGCGCATCGTGCACAAGTAGGTGGCGGGATCAAAGGCGTCCTGGTCCCAAATGAATGTGAAGTCGCCGATACCGTCGTCATCATCGGCGTTCTCTATTTCACGAGGTTCTTCCTGCAAGACTTGGCTTTCGCTGCCTCCCCAAATGTCCAATATCAACATGCCGCCGGGTTGCAGCGCTTCTTTTGCTCTCTTCAAATATCGCAGGAGTGTGGGGCGATCCTTGAAGATCATGTAACTGAAGTTCAACGCCACCACCAGTTGAACTTGCGCGGGATGAGCGTCCAAGACGTTGCCGTGGATGAGCGTCAGGCGATTTTGCTGATTGACGGTCAAGGGCGACACGTTATGTTTCATGCCCCAATTCAGCGTCGGCCAATCCAAATCGATGCCAACGGCGTGATTGTCGGGATGTTGAGTCACAAAATGGACGGACAACGCGGCGGTACCGCAAAAGTCTTCACGCATCACACGCAAGGCATGGCCCGTATAGTTCTTAAAATACTCGGTAAAAAATGGAACGTCATAGTCCGGACTTTGCACACTTTTTTGATACAGGACATGTGGATCGGCCCGGTCAGCCATGGACGGACGTTTGCCGGCATTCTTGCGAGATCTTTTCATAAAACGAGCCCTTTGCTTCCGTGCGAATTGATTTGCCGTGGACTACCTGATAGATGGATTTGACCTTGAGAACAAACTTATATCATAAAGGAAAGACGGAGCTTGATACTAGAGGCGGAGAACATTAACGGGTCTCTCCAAGACATTGTCGAGTCTCGCTCATCCAGTCTGAACTGACTCTGAATTATTTGCTTCTTTTGATAAGGGCTTCAAAAATTTCTCCTGGCTTAATGTCCTCATTACTCAGCATTACCCGGTTGTAGAGGTCCTCCGGCAGAACTCGCAATACCGTCATAAGACCTTTAACTCCTTTGGCCCATCCTACCCGCATCCCTCTGGCTTCACGACGACGAATGATTTTCATCACCCCAGCTTTATTCACGTTCATGCCCTGCATTTTCTGAGGATACCCCGGCACACGAAAGCGGAGCGCGTTCAAGGCCGAGTGCGCAGGTGGCCGGTTCGACAAAGACGACATATACCGTGAGATATTAAACCCTTCACGGATGCGTGGCCCCACTTGCTGTACCATATGGTTCATCATGTGATGCACCATATGGCAATGAAAGATCCAATCGCCCGGATTGACGGCCACGAATTCAAAATCCTGGGCCATCGCGACGCCCACGAGCGTGTTGTTTCTGGGAATCCAGGCTGCTTCTGGAATACGTCCCCCTTCGGTTCCCGTAAGCCAGAACGTATGACCGTGAAAATGAATAGGATGGTGCTGCATGGGACTGAAATTCACCAGACGCACACGGACCCGCTCCCCATGCTTACAGACCATCGGAATGGCGTACGGTCCACTACGACCATTGATCGTGTGCCAATTCCAGTCCATCGCCATGGAGTCGGCCGTCGTCGAATTTGGCGGAATGAAAAAATTTTGGAAAATCAACGCGAAATCCCGATCCACCGGTGGATCATAAGCGATCCGAGGATGAATAATGAACAAACCAGCCATTCCGAAAGCTTCTTGCATGGCAATGTGCGAATGGTAAAAGAAGGTGCCCGTCTGGTGAAGGTCGTACTCATAGACGAAAGTCCCTCCGGGTGGGATAAGGTCTTGAGTGAGCCCTGGTACGCCATCGTATTGGATCGGGATTTCCAGGCCGTGCCAGTGTATGGAAGTTGGTTCCGGCAACTCATTGTGAATGACAAAGCGGACACGATCTCCTTGGAACGCCTCAATCATCGGACCGGGCATCGTATCATTATAGCCCCATACATTCATCCGTTGCCCTGGCAGGAATTCCCGCTTGACCGGCGTACAGCGAAGCTCAAATTCCTTGACACCATTGACCATCTTCCAGGGGACTTTCTCCAGATCCGGTGTTTCGACCATGACCGGTTCGAGCCCTGACCGGCGAAACCCCGGGACCAATTTGCCCAAAAACTGGTCGGAGTTTGGAGATCCTCCAAAACTTGGATGAAATCGTGAATAATTCGAGAATTCCTTTTCAGGTTCGTTCAACCCCTTTTGTGGCTTGTTTGCCGTTTGAGGCCCGACGCCTTCAGCATGGCCAAGGCGGGCCGATAGAGATCCTAATCCAATGGCAACTCCCGCATTCATCACTTGTCTTCGTGTTAGACCATCTTTCATATGTTCGCCTCCCTTGAAATTGAGCGTTTCAATAGCAAAATGGAAACTAAGATTCTGTCTGGCATCTTACCTGGGTTTAGGCACCGCATCGATATGTCCCGGCACAGGTACGCCCGATGGTGGCGTCAGGCCATCTACCAGGAGCAGGCCATCGATAACCACTTTGGCTTCCTGCCGAGCGACAAGATAATCAATATAGCTTAATCGCCGACGGAAAAAATCATCCTGGGCTTCGAGAACGGATTGCCAAGTCTCCCGATTATTCCCATAGCTTCGCAGTCTGGTCGCATAACGCTCGCGCGTTTCGGGCAGAATGACTTCCTGGTATTTTTTGACATGTTGTTGTGCCGTTCGATACTGCTGAAATTGCGTGGCTAGGGAACGGCGCAAACGGAGTTCCGTTAGACGCACTTCCGCCTGTTGTCGTTTCAAATCCGCTTGAGCTTGCCGAATCGTTCCCTGATTCCAATCAAAAATAGGCAACTCGATAGAGGCTCCCACGCCGAACACGGAGGCACGAGGTTCAAAGCTGTGTCCAGCCCGAGCTTGGAGAATGAGATTGGGAATGGGCTCCATCTTTTCCCGTCTTACGGTAATTTCATCTTCCTTGAGAATCGCACGGACTAATCCCAATTCCGGGCTTTCAGCCAACAACCGCTGGAGAGCCGGCTTCCATTCGATTTCCGTAGATTGATCTTCTAAGCGTTCCTTCAGAATATCGCGCGGTCGAGACACCCCTACGACCGCCATCAACCATTCCCATTCCAGATCAAGATCGTTTTCAGCCATCTTGACCTTAAGCTGTTGGTCTTCTAGAAGAGCTTTGGCCTGATGCAGGTCAGCTTGATTTGCCTGACCAATGTTGATCATTTCCTGAACTGTGAGGAGTGCGTCCTGGGCAGTCTCGTGGCGTTCAAGTTGAATGGCTAGCCGCTTTTGTGCCCCGAGTGTCCGGTAATACCTCATGCGCACTTCATTAACGACGCGATATTCCTGGGCTAGAGCTTGAAATTCTGCCGCCGATGTGCGTGCGCGATATTTCTCTCGGCTCAGCTGAAGTTTTCCAGCCGTCACGATTTCCTGTTGGACGAATCCTCCCTGGAACTCACCTGCGGTCCCTTTGACACCGATTTGCTCGCCGATGTAGCCAACACGGGGATTGGGATAGAGTCCCGCCTGCAGAGCTTTTGCCTGTTCCCCTTCAATCTGGGCTAGAGCTTGAATCAACGTGGGGTTGTTTGTCCGAGCAAGATTTTCCAGCGTTTTCAAGGACAGTGGACCAGCTATATTCTCTTCATGATGTTCCAAGTCAGGATTGGACGAAGTGGCGGAATTCCCAGGAAGCACAGGCTGTTCCTGTGAATTCTGCGCAAAATTGGTTCCCTTCCCCAAAGGTGAAACGTGTCGGATATGTAGATCGGTCCCTTGAACAGGTTGCTTGGAACATCCGAATTGGATCAACCCGAGCAACGATATAACACACACCAGCGATCCCATAACGATCGTCCAATGACGGACGATAGAGCCATACATATCAAAAAAGGAGAAATGGATATTATGTGGTCGAATTCTCATGATGCCCTCCCGTTTATGCCCTGGAGGAGAAACATTTCTCCCCAATAATCAAGGGCACCTCACCTGTGATTTAACCTGGACGCAGGGAAAAGAGAGAAAATCTCAATTCCTGAGATTCGATAAGAGGAGAAAGAGAAGGGGGTAAGAGAGGGAGGGACTCTCATCGAACAGAACAGAAGCTAAAGCTGCAGTCCGCCCCTGATGACTAGTGATCTCAGGGCCGATAGGGAGTATGGCTGGGTCAAAGAGGTGGCTCGGTTTCCTTGAACAGGTTGCAGGCTGTTGATAAGTGGCTCTCCGCTCTGGTTGTGCCGCCGCCGGGATTGGCTTGGGCTGGTTGAAATAGACTTGGTCGGGCGTTTGCCCGCCAAGGGCTGAATGC
>MPMZ01000004.1 GCA_002238765.1 Nitrospira sp. bin75 | reverse complement strand
GATAAGATATGGCTTCCTCCAGGCAACAAACATTATTCGAGAATGCAAACAACGGCCAGGATCCGCCTAAGCCCGTCAACGTTGCCTCAATTCCGCAGAGAAGTCCTTTTCGCTATCCTGGTGGAAAAACCTGGTTTGTCCCCACATTTCGAGACTGGATTGCGAATCAGCATCCTAGGCCGAAAATGTTAATCGAACCCTTTGCCGGTGGAGGAATCATCAGTCTTACTGCCCTCTTTGAAAGACTTGTATCACATGCACTTATGGTGGAAATTGATGAAGAGATAGCGGCAGTTTGGCAATCGGTCATAACTGGTCACAGTGAATGGATTGCAAAGAAAATCCTTTCGTTTAACTTGACGAAAGAAGCGGTCATCAAAGAAATTTCTAAAAGCAAGGTGGATGATAAAGAAAAAGCCTTTCAAACTATTTTGAAAAATAGAACTTTCCATGGAGGCATTCTTGCCGAAGGGTCGGGGTTCCTGAAGTATGGTGAAAACGGTAAAGGAATCCAGTCCCGATGGTACCCAGCAACGTTGGCTAAACGATTCAGAAACCTTACCTTCATTTCAGACAAAATAATTTTTCGGAAAGAGGATGGATTGGAAGTCATCAAAGAATATTCGCGACGGAAAAACGTCGTATTTTTTATTGATCCTCCTTACACAGCAGGGAAGAAAAAAGCCGGCAAGCGACTCTATAGCCACTACTCGATTGACCATGAGCGATTATTTACATTGTGCGAATCCGTAAATGGTGACTTTTTAATGACTTATGACGACGCAGATGAGGTCAAGGTTATGGCCCGACGCCATGGATTCCAGATGCGCCTTATCCCTATGACAAACACTCATCATGCAACCATGGAGGAACTGGTCATCGGAAAAGACTTATCCTGGATGGATTGTTATCCCGCTGTCCATGAACCAATAGTCGAATATCAAGCAACCAGTAAGAACCGGCTTAAAGAAAAAAATATCTAAGAAGAGAAAAGAGGGCCATCATGGAAATCGGATTTATCGGACTCGGCAAGATGGGCATGAACATGGTGACACGGCTCCGGCAGGGTGATCATCGGGTGCTGGTCTTCGACCGGGCAGAGGACCTCGTGACGCAGGCTGAGGGAATCGGAGCGGTCGGATCCTCTTCGCTTCAAGATCTTGTTTCGAAACTGGCCACGCCACGCGCAGTATGGATGATGGTGCCTTCCGGTGCGCCCACGGAAGAGACCGTTCAAGCCTTGGCTTCCCTGTTGGAACCCGGCGACGTGATCATCGATGGAGGCAACACGAACTTCCACGACGACGTCCGCCGGGCGACGGAATTGAAAAACCAACAGATTCATTACATCGACGCCGGAACCAGCGGGGGCATTTGGGGACTCCAGATCGGCTATTGCCTGATGATCGGTGGTGAAGAACCGATCGTGCAGCGGCTAGCGCCGGTGTTCACCACGTTGGCCCCAACGGACGGATGGGCTCACGTCGGCGGTCACGGCGCCGGACATTACGTCAAAATGGTCCATAACGGCATTGAATACAGCATCATGCAAGGGTATGCTGAAGGGTTCGAGTTGATGTCCAAAAGCGAGTACCGCCTTGATTTACCCAAGATTGCCGACCTGTGGATGCATGGGAGCGTCGTGCGGTCATGGCTGTTGGAACTCGGGGCCACGGCGCTCAAAGACGATCCCACGCTCGCCGGATTGCGAGGATACGTTCAGGATTCGGGTGAAGGTCGATGGATGCTGATGGAGGCGATGGACAAGGACGTCCCGGTCCCGACCTTGTCCGCTGCGCTCTTTACCCGGTTCCGGTCCAGGCAGGAAGAGTCGTTTTCCGAAAAAATGCTGGCGGCGCTCCGCAATGCGTTCGGCGGCCATAAGGTCAAAACGTCAACGTGAGTCGGATGAGATGACAAGGACCACACAACGGGAGCAGCCTGTGACGAGTCAGACCAATTCCGGTGTAAAAGTCGAACCCTGTACGCTCGTGATTTTCGGGGGATCCGGGGATCTTACCCGGCGCAAGCTCCTGCCGGCTCTCTACAATCTGGGGCTGGACGGGTTGCTCCCCTCCAACTACGCCGTGGTGGGAATCGGACGCAAGCCCTGGAGTGACGATGAATTCAGGAAAATAGCGCACGACGGCATCGAGCAATTTTCCCGGCAGTCCCTCCAACAGGACACGTGGACGGACTTTGCGCGACGACTGCATTATTTCTCAGGAGCCAGTGAAGATCTCACAATATATGAACGGCTCCGCGGACGAATCGAAGAAATCGAAACCCGGTTCAACTTGCCCAGCCATCGTATCTTCTACCTGGCGATTCCGCCCTCCTCTTTCGGACCTTCCTGTGAAGGGTTACGGCATGCCGGGCTGGTCTATCCGGTCGACCGGCCTGACCGCGTTTCCCGGGTCATCGTCGAGAAACCCATCGGTCATGATCTGGAGTCGGCCAAGGCCATCAATACGACAATCGGCGAGGTGTTCGATGAATCGCAAATCTACCGTATCGACCACTATCTCGGGAAAGAAACGGTTCAGAATATTATGGTGCTCCGATTCGCCAACAGTATTTTCGAACCCATCTGGAATCATAAATACATCGACCACGTGCAAATTACCGTGAGTGAAGAGGAAGGCCTGGGCACCAGGGCCAGTTATTACGAACACGCCGGGGCACTCCGGGATATGATGCAGAATCACATCCTCCAACTCCTCTGCCTGATTGCCATGGAACCACCCTATTCACTGGATACTGACGTCGTTCGTAATGCCCGCATGGAGGTCCTGCGGTCCCTCCGCCCCATCCGCGGCGATGACGCGGAGCGCGTCACCGTCCGCGCGCAATACGCCCAGGGCACCATCAAGGGCCAAGCCGTTTCCGGATACCGGCACGAGGCCGGCGTCAGACCGGATTCGACCACGGAGACGTACGTGGCCCTTCGATGTTACGTGGAAAATTGGCGGTGGTCGGGCGTGCCCTTTTATCTGCGGACCGGGAAAGCCATGCCGCGCCGGGCCTCGGAAATTGCCGTCCAATTCAAAGACATTCCGGAAATTCTCTTCAACGCCCCCACTCTCACGCGCCAAGCCCCCAACCTACTGACGTTTCGTATTCAACCACACGAGGGAATGGCCTTGAGAATTATGACCAAGAATCCCGGAAGCCGGGCAACACATCCCGTGGACATGAACTTCAACTACGGCGATGCCTTTGCCGCCCCATCGCCTGAGGCCTACGAACGGTTGCTGTTGGACGTGATGGCCGGGGACGCCTCGCTGTTCATGCGGCGCGACGCCGTGGAAGCCTCCTGGGCCTGGATTACGGATATTCTGGAAGGCTGGAACGCCCAAGGCAGCCAAGCGTTGCCTGAATATCCCGCAGGCACGTGGGGACCTATCGAAGCCGACAAGCTTATCGCAACCGACGACCAACAATGGCGGCTGGTGTGACGCCGGTTCCGGCTCATCAGCCTGAGACATCAATGATGTTCATTTCCCTCGCCGAGGCCTAGCCTAGCAAGAATACCCATGAGCCTTTCATCACTTATCGATAAAGATAAATATCTAAGAAATGAAATCCGAGATGTTTTTCAATTATCACAGTTACGACTAAAGTTAGAAAAAACCCATCCATTACTGGCACCGTCCAAGACAACTAATTCCCAGTTAGTTGGGGTAGCCTTTGATTATCTTCTGCGGTTCTACTTGGAAAGACTCAATGGTCTCCCATATGACCGCGAAAATCAGTGGGTTGCAGAAAAAGCAAAAAATATACTGTGTGAATCTTGTGAGAGTACTCAAATCGAAAATTTTGAATGCCTGGAGCAAGAATCCACAAAAATCAATCAATGTTCTAAGAGAGAATCGATGATGGCAGTCAGCTTATCACTTCATTATTCTGATTCAGTTCTTCAATCAGCCTATGAGCATAGCCTTGAAATAATCGAGAAGGTTAAAAGTCTGCAAGAAAACTTCTTGGAGACCGGCCGGTTATCACGAGAACTTATCAGACAAACCTTGCGCATGTCTTATATTGATCCTGTTCTTCGATCGGGACGAGGAGTTGAATACATAGGTACAGATGCAGATGAACTGGATATTGAGGATGTCGAAAAACAATTTTCTCTTCTTGATGATAGATTGTTTAAATCTAGAAACAGATATTTGTTAAATCCTACATTTGACAAAGGGGCTCAACTTGTAGGTGGCGCAGATGCTGATTTGATAATCGATGATAAGCTAATCGATATCAAATCAACCAAAAAACTTGAATTATCTCTTGAGAGTTTTTGCCAAATCATCGGTTATCTATTACTTCATAGAATCGGTGGAATTTCCTCAAGCAGCGAAGAATTCACAATTGAGCAGTTAGGTATTTATTATTCAAGGTATGGATACTTCTTCTTGTTTAACGTCAAGGATTTTATCGACGAAAATTCATTGGATAAATTCACTAAATGGTTTGAAAATTATGTGCGGAACCAAAAAGGGAAAAAGATCTGACAATGTCCGTGTTCAGACACATATGGAAATATAGGCTCTCATGCATCACTGCTCGCGAGAGAGATCTGAAGAGACAGATTGATTATGGAAGACCTAGATGAAGGAAAAGCAGTCGGGTTTCAGCCAGTCAGGCCTTTTATGAAAGCAACGCATCCTCGACCGCCTTCTGGATTCGCTTGACCCCGTCGTCCACGTCACAGCCCAGATGGATCCGGATCACCCGCCGGTTGCGCGTGCAAAGACTCTTCATGTCCCCCAATGCCTGTGCGGCCGCCAATGTCCCAAAAGAATAGGGCTCATCGGGAATATCCAGATCCGTTCTCTGATCCGCGGTGACCTGAAGGAACACTCCCGAATTGGGGCCGCCTTTATGGAGTTGGCCGGTGGAATGCAGGAAGCGCGGACCATACCCCAACGTCGTGGCGACCTGCTTCGCGTCACGTATGCCGGCGCGAATATGCCGGAAGGCGTCGTGAACCGCAGGGGTCCGTTCAAGGTATGCATTGATCGCCACGTAATCGCCGCTCCGCACGCGGGAGAGGTGCGCGGCCACCGCGCCGGCCAACGAGGACGCCCCGGCCAACGCTTGTCGATTCGCGTCATCGGCGAAGACACGAACGTCGCCATCCGTGATAACGGGTGATTCATCCGGCAAGCGTCCGTTCTGTTTGAATTCTTCCAGATAGAACCTGGTAAAATCTTTGCTTTCCTGGACGTTGGGTTGATCGAACGCGTTGATTCCCAACAGGGACCCGGCGGTGGCGGTCGCCATTTCCCACCGGAAAAACTCCTGTCCGAGATTCAGCAGACTCGTGCAATCAATACGCACGACCGGGTGGCCGGCCGATTGCAAGGCATCGACGGTAGCATCCTGCTCCGGGACGGCTCCCTCCGCGTACCGGATAAACACGAACACACGATCGTCGCCGTAGGCCTGCGGCACTCCCAGCGGTTCATCATCCACCGGGATGAGACCCTTTCCTTCTTTCCCCGTGCTTTCGGCAATCAACTGTTCCAACCAGGCCCCCACATCGCTGACCGCGGGAGAGGTGATGAACGTCACTTTGTCACGACCGGCTTTGGCCAACGTCCCCAGGACCGCTCCCAACGTGACCCCGGGATTGTCCGGGGCGGAAACGGTCGAGTCGCAACGTTGACGCATACGTTCGGCCTGCCGCAGCAGAACCTCCACGTCCACGCCCATCGCCGCGGCCGGAACCATGCCAAAGTTGGACAAGGCTGAGTAGCGTCCTCCAATGTCAGGCAGGCCGGGGAAAATCTTTCGAAACCGGAGTTCCTTGGCCAAGCGTTCCAGGAGAGAGCCCGGGTCGGTAATCGCGACAAAATTCTCACCGGCGCGGTCGCCCGTCGCCTGTCGCATCCGTTCAAAGAAATATTTTTGGAAGACCAACGGTTCGGTGGTCGAACCGGACTTGCTCGCCACGATACAGAGGGTATGCTCAAGGTTGACGCGTTCTTCAAAACTCCTCACCTGCGAGGGAACGGTACTATCCAACACGTGCAGTTCGGGACAGCCCGGAATGACGCCGAATGTCATCCGGAACACTTCCGGACAAAGGCTGCTGCCGCCCATGCCCAACAGGAGGATATGCGTAAACCCGGCGTTTTTGACTTCTTCTGCAAATGCCTGCAATGGCGAGAGGTGACGGATTTGTTGTTCGGAGACGGACAGCCAACCCAGGGCGTTTCGAATGACGGCCTGATGGGCGGGGTCCTCATGCCACAGTGCGGGATCCTTGGCCCAGATCCTGCCGACAAAATTCTCGGCCTGCAAATCGTCGAGCACGGTTCGCACGGCCTCGTCGTATGATCCCACCACACAGGTCTGGTGGTTCATCCCCGGATCCAGCGACCGTTCCTGACTGTTCTCACTCATGGATCGACCACGCGATTCAACACAGAATCAATGTCATAGGCATGAAAAAACCAAATTTGTCACTCCCGACGTTAGTAATCGGGAATCCAGTGTCTTTCTCTTAACGAATGAGGGAAAAAACAAAGACGCTGGATCCTCGATGAAAAATGTCGAGGATGACAGAAGGAAAATATATTAGCCGTGGCCTACTCTGACGAGCAGGCTCAACGAACCTCTGCGTTGACGGCGGACTCCAATTGTTGTTTGGCTGCGGCCACGACCCGGTCCACGGTAAACCCGAAATGTTCGAGGAGCGCCTTATACGGAGCCGATGCCCCATAGGTGTCGATCCCGAGACTCGTGCCGTGCGATCCCACGTACTTGCTCCAGCCGAACGTCGTCGCCTGCTCGACGGATACCCTGGCCGTCACCTCGGGAGGAAGGACACTGTCCCGATACTCCCGGCTTTGCTGCTCGAACAGTCCCCACGACGGCATGCTCACGACTCGCGCGTGGATTCCCTGTTTCTCGAGCTCTTCATATGCTTGCACACAGAGCGACACTTCGCTCCCGGACGCCAACAGCAACACCTCCGGTTTCCCGTTTTCGGCATCGGCCAACACATAGGCTCCCCTGGCGAGACCACTGGCCGGTGCGAACCGCGTCCGGTCCAACGTCGGAATGGCCTGCCGCGTCAGAACCAAGACCGCGGGTTGACGTTGGAGTTGCATGATCACCCGCCACGATTCCACCACTTCATTCGCATCTCCTGGCCGGATCAGCACGAGATTGGGAATGGCGCGCAACGTCGCCAAATGCTCGACGGGTTGATGTGTCGGACCGTCTTCGCCAAGACTGATCGAATCGTGTGTGAACACGTAAATCACGGGAAGATGCATCATGGCCGCAAGGCGAAAGGCCGGTCGCCCGTAATCGCTGAAGATCAGAAACCCGGCGCCATAAGGACGAACTTTCGAGAGCGCCATCCCGCTCAAAATCGAACCCATCGCATGTTCTCGAACGCCGAAATGCAAATTGCGTCCCCCTTCGCCCAGAAACTCTCCGGCGCCCTCGAACGTCAGGAGCGTCTTGGTGGAAGGAGCCAAATCCGCGGAGCCTCCTATCAGCCAGGGGACTTCCTTCGCAATGGCATTGAGGACTTTTCCGGACGACGCCCGGCTGGCCACACCCTTGGGATCAGGAGGGAATTCCGGCAAGTCCCGGTCCCAGCTTTCGGGAAGTTGCCGGCCTTCCATTTTTGACAATTGATCCGCGAGTTCAGGATATTGTTCCTTGTACGCGCGAAACATGGTTGTCCAGGCTTCCCTTGCGGCTTGTCCTCGCGCCCCTATCCCGGAGCGAAAATGGCCCAGGACTTCCTCGGGCACCAGAAATTTCTCCTCTTCGGGCCATCCGTAGGTTTTCTTCGCCAGACGAATTTCGTCTTCGCCCAACGGCTCGCCGTGCGCCCCATGCGTATCCTGTTTATTGGGCGCCCCGAACGCGATGTGACTGTCGACGATTATGAGACTCGGGCCTTTGGTTTCGTGCTTGAACGACTCGAACGCCCGCGTCAACGCTTCCAGATCATTGGCGTCCTCGATGCGTGAAACGTTCCACCCATAGGCCCGAAACCGTGCCGCCACGTCTTCACTAAAGGCCAACTCGGTTTTGCCCTCGATGGTAATCCGGTTGTTGTCGTACACCCAACAGAGATTCGACAACTTGAGATGGCCCGCGAGCGAGGCGGCTTCGCTGGAAACCCCCTCCATCAAACACCCGTCTCCACACAGAGAAAACACGTCATAATCGATGACGTCGAACCCGGGACGGTTAAAATAGCCGGCCATCCATCGTTGAGCAATGGCCATGCCGACGCTATTCGCCAATCCCTGTCCCAAGGGGCCGGTGGTGGTTTCCACGCCGGTCGTGCAATGCTGTTCGGGATGACCCGGGCACTTGCTGTCCAACTGCCGAAACTGCTTGATATCGTCCAGGCTCACCGCCACGTCATTGTCCGGTTCACGCCCGTCTCCGGCCTCTCTGATTTCGCACAGGTGCAGGATGGCATACAGCAGCATGGAGGCATGGCCCACCGAAAGCACGAAGCGATCACGATTGGGCCAAGCGGGATCACCGGGATCAAAACGCAAAAACCGGTTCCACAAGCAATAGGCCACCGGTGCCAGGGCCATGGGGGTGCCGGGATGACCGGAGTTCGCAGCCTGGACCGCATCCATCGCCAACGTACGAATGGTGTTGATACTGAGTTGCTCGATTCCTTGCTGCCCTGACATAGCCATCACCCTTTCATCCTATCTTTCTGCGGTTACGATTCACTGAAATATACGTAAATTTCATGTGCGCTCCGGTTGTTCCGATGAACGATGCGTCAACCGGAGAATACTCTTTTGAAAGGGGTCTTGCCAAATGAAGACAGCGAGTTCAAAGAGGTTTGATTTACTATTCCCCTCCTTTGTAAGGAGGGGCGAGGGGAGGTAGAGATTGCGGCCAAAATGGTGCCACCATGCTCCATGGAGGATGGTGGCACCCCACCCCGCCCTCCCCTTACAAAGGGGAGGAGCGCTCATCAACATATCCCAAGTGCCAAAGACGGCCACCCTATACGATTCATTGCAAACCGGCTTCTCCCGGCCTTATGATACGACCTGCCATGAAAGTCCTTGTGACCAATCCACATCAAGAGCTTGAAGTGCCGGGACCCACCCGGGTCCAGCAACTCCTGAAACGCCTCGACCTGACGCCGGAGGCCTACCTGGTCATCCGTGGGGACGAGTTGGTCACCGAGGATACGGTACTTCAGGATTCGGACTCGATTGAAATCAGATCAGTGATCTCCGGGGGATAACCACACGATGCGTTGCCGAAAATGTGCCCATCCCGCGGTTATCAAAATGCCCCGGCACAACACCTCGTTGTGCAAAGACTGCTTTACCGAGTTTGTGCATACCCAAGTCCGGCGAGCCATCAAAGCCCACCGGATGTTTACGGCCGACGACCGCATTTTAGTGGCCGTCTCCGGGGGCAAGGACAGCCTCACCCTCTGGGCCATCCTGCTGAAACTCGGGTACCGGGCCGACGCCTTGTACGTCGACCTGGGCATCGGTGATTACTCGACCCGGTCTCGGCAAAAAGTCCAATGTTTCACCGATACCGTGGCCGCCGCCTTCCAATCGACGCTCCACGTTCATACGGTGGAACGGGAGCAGGGCGCCGGCATCCGTGAATTGGCGATGCTGGTCCATCGACCGACGTGTTCCACCTGCGGGACCATGAAGCGCTACCAGTTCAACCGCGTGGCCGTCGAGCAGGACTACGACGTCATGGCAACCGGTCATAACCTGGACGATGAAGCCGCCAGGCTCCTGGGCAACGTCCTGCATTGGCAGACGGATTACCTGGACAAACAAACCCCGGCGTTGCCCGCCTCACTGGACGGGTTCGCCAAAAAGGTCAAGCCCCTGTACCGCCTGACGGAGCGGGAAATCGCAGCCTATGCGGTCATCCATCATATCGACTACATCGTGGATGAATGCCCGATGGCCAAGGGCTCCAAGATGTTGACCTACAAACACGCCTTGAATCGACTGGAGACCGACTCGCCCGGGACCAAGCATACCTTCTACCTGACCTTTCTGGATCGTCAGGCCAAACAGCAGGAAACGAACGGCAAGATCACCGAACAGGATCGTCAACGCCTGCACCCCTGCACCACCTGCGGACAACCGACGTCCACGGACGTCTGCTCGTACTGCCAGATGATGGCCAAAGCCAAAGCCCACGTTTGACAACCGTGGAAACGAGAAGCGCTCACGAGGACCGGTACCAGGACACATTCGTTTTTCGTGAGCACCGGAAGCTGAAGAAATAGTTGGAGGACTCTTATGATTTCGGATCTGAAACACAAAAGTCGTGAGTTGACCGAAGGACCCGGACGAGCGCCGGCCCGGGCGATGTTACGGGCCGTGGGGCTTCGGGATGAGGATTTTGACAAACCGCTGGTCGCCGTGGCGAATACGTGGTCCGAGGTGACACCCTGCAATTTCCATTTGCGTGACATTGCGGATAAGGTCAAGGCGGGTATCCGCGAGGCCGGCGGGGTTCCCCTCGAGTTCAACAGCATCGTCGTGTCCGATGGTATCAGCATGGGCACCGAAGGCATGAAAACCTCCCTGATCAGCCGTGAAGTTGTGGCCGACTCCATCGAACTGGTGGTCCGCGGGCATTTGTTTGACGCCGTGGTGGCCATCTCCGGGTGTGACAAGACCATCCCCGGCACGGTCATGGCCCTGGCCCGGCTCAATCTTCCGTCGTTGATGCTCTACGGGGGCTCCATCATGCCCGGCCAATTCCAAGGCCGGAACGTCTCGATTCAGGAAGTGTTCGAGGCCGTCGGGGCACATGCTCGCGGCACGATGTCGGACGTCGAACTTCACGACCTCGAGAGTCATGCCTGCCCGGGAGCCGGCTCCTGTGGCGGACAATTTACCGCCAATACCATGTCGATCGCTTTCGAGTTCCTGGGCATTTCCCCAATGGGATTCAACGGCGTTCCCGCTTTGGACTCCCACAAGGAATCCGTCTCAGCCCAATGCGGACACCTCGTGCTGGATCTGCTGAAACGCAACCTGCGGCCCAAGGACATTATCACGCGAGAGGCCCTGGAAAATGCGATTGCCGCAGTGGCTTCAACCGGCGGGTCCACGAACGCGGTGCTTCACCTGTTAGCCGTAGCCCATGAAATCGGTGTGGCATTGAACATCGACGACTTCGACGCGGTGAACCAACGCATCCCCCTGATCGCCGATTTGAAGCCGGGCGGACGGTACATGGCCGCAGACTTGTATCAGGCCGGAGGCACCCGTCTCGTGGCCAAACGCTTGCTTGATGTGGGCCTGCTCAAAGGCGAATGCATGACCGTCACGGGACGCACGATCGGGGAAGAAGTCCAAGCCGCCTCGGAAACGCCGGGCCAAAAAGTCCTCTACCCCGCGGAGTCGCCGATCAAGGCCACGGGCGGCTTGGTCATTCTGCACGGCAACCTGGCTCCTGACGGGTGCGTGGTCAAAGTCGCCGGCCACAGCAAGCTGACCCATACCGGGCCGGCCAAGGTATTTGATTGCGAAGAAGACGCCTTCGCCGCGGTACAGAACCGGACCATCGTGGACAACGACGTCGTCGTGATCCGGTATGAAGGGCCTCAGGGAGGACCAGGCATGAGGGAAATGCTTGGTGTGACCAGTGCTCTTGTCGGCGCCGGCCTGGGCGAAACCGTGGCCCTGCTCACGGACGGCCGGTTTTCCGGCGCCACGCACGGCATGATGGCCGGACACGTGACGCCCGAGGCCACCAAAGGCGGCCCCATTGCCGTGGTTCGGAATGGAGATACGATTACGTTCGACGTGCCTAACCGGCGACTCGACCTGATGATTTCTCCAGACGAAATGGAGGCTCGCTTACAGCAATGGACCGCCCCTGCTCCGAAATACACCAGCGGGGTCCTCGCAAAGTACGCTCGTGCCGTCTCATCGGCATCTAAAGGTGCCGTGACCTGACGACGCATTCCAAGACGATCTGACGCCCGACCTCAAAACCAGCACACGAAATAAAGGGGAGAAGGGTCATGACCCTTCTCCCCTTTATACGGCAAACAATGACTCGGTTAACCTGAGACTTTCTTGAAATCTTTCAACTGGACATTTTCTTTATAGCGAATGATTTGGACAGGCTTGAATGCGCGATCCTTTTTCCCCAGGGACGCCCGCTGTTCGACTTCTTTCATGAACGCTTCAGGCCCATAAATAGGAGCATAGGTCATGGTGACAATCACGTCCATGGATGGGGCGTTCCCGGGCGTCGGGAAGGTGAACGTTTCGACCCGTTGTTCTTCAGGCTTGAGGACGTTCTCTTTCAGGACCTTGACGGCTTCGAAGTCGAAGACGGTGGCTTTTCCGTCTTTCGTCCCGAACACGCGTTCATAGTAGCGTTTTTCCACGTAGGCTTTTCTTAAATTTTTCCCCAGGATCGTCAGATCGAGTTCCACGCGGGACCATCCGGGATGGGGTAACGGAAGATTATGCGGGACCAGGCTCTGGACCGTGACCCTGACTTCGGATTCCTCACCTTTGACTTCGGTCTCGACTTTCACTTTCACGGCATCGGCACGCACCTTGCCAAAACGGCCGGGAAAACTGTGGTTTGAAATCTTTCGGTTCCGTTCTCCATTCGCCGACTCGCCGAAGGCCTCGGGCATATGGCACGACTGGCAATTTTTCCCCGCCTGTTGGGTTTCAGTCTGCTGCCAGGGACCCAGCAGGTCCGGAAGTTTTTCATAGCCCGGCAAATTTTCATGACAGGTCACGCAATACTGCGATTGACTATAGAGTTCCGCGGGAACGGATTGATGCGCCAGATTGTCCGCCGGCTTTTTATAGCTGCCGAAGACGGTCCGTTCCAGTTGATAGATCGGATGCGGCGGATGCTGTTTGGGATCCACGTCTTTGATCAAGTGACATTGAGAGCACCCCACTCCGTCCAGCCTGGGATCCCCGGATTCGATTTCCTTGATATAGACGCCCGTATGGTCGGGATATTCCAATACGCTCGGCGCGTGGCATCGGAAACACATTCTGCCTTCTTCATCACCGGAGGTCGCCCGGTAACGCTCCAACGAGACCCGAAAGGGAGCACTCAGAATTGACCGGGATTGAGCGGAGGCCTCCCATTCTTCAAACACCCGCAAATGACACCGCTTGCATTTCTGTGAATCGGGGAACGCCTTGGTCAACGGTTTCTTTGAGCTCTTCTGAGCGGCCACTGTTTGGGGCACAGGAACATCAACGGCAACCATGAACACGCTGATTGCCACGAATACACCGATGGCCCAACCTATTGCCTGGAAAAGTTTATGCATGAAGTCGCCCTCAATCGATCAGGTTGGCATTCGTGAAAAAAGTGGCTGATTATAGGGATTTCGTCCGGAACGTCAGCAGTCGTCGCGATGAATAGTCCTCAATGATTTCCGCGGCTTTCTTTTTCTCCCGTTTGTGTTCCAGGGTCCCGAGATATTGATCAATCAATGCCTGGCTTGGTTTGGGAATCAAGGCATAATTCAGGGAGGCCTCGACGTAACTCGGCGCGGCGCCTCCCTTGATTTCTATGGAGAACGGCACCTTCCGCGTTGTTCCGCCATTGACGAGCGGGTTCGGAATCGGCCCACGCAGAATTTCCTCAAACGGTAAACCGAATCGTTCCTCTTGGGTCCCCAGGACGTGCCCATCGGCGTCCTTCACGGTCACCGTCACGAAAAACTGCTTCAGTACGGGGTCGCCACCGGGGAACACGTGGGGGAGACTTCCGTTTCTGACCAATACCCTGCCTTCAACGCCGTTCCCCGACTGCCCGACCTCAAGATCCACCCGCGGGAACCACTCGGCTTGCAGGTTTCGATTGCTGAGCATGATACCCGGGATCACGATCCCTTGAAACCAATGTCGCCCGATGGGCCGCGTCAACGAGCCGCGTTTGGAGGTAGAACTCCCGGTCGACTGCTCCATGTGGCAATCCTGACAAATCGTCCCTTTCAGAATCTGTCCTGGCAAATCGGCCTTGGTGACGTCTTTGACTTTACTGAAGTGACAGGAAGCACAAAATTGCGCGCCCTTATACACCGGAGCCTGTTTCGAGGGATGCACGAGGTTTTCTTCGGCATCGGCATAAGGCCCGAAAAAGGTCTTTCCCGGATTGATCTTAAACGCCGGGAAATCCGTATTTTCCTCGCGTACGGAATCAATCAGGTGACAGGACGAACAACTGATCCCTTCCACTCCATGGGTTTTCTTGGCTCTCCTGCCTCGTTTTTTCGGCTTCTGCGACAAGACCTGCGCGATGATGTTTTCAGTATATTGAGGGAACACCGTGACCGCAGGCGCATGACACGACAGGCATCGCGTTTTTTCTTCTGCGGTTGGTTTCGTTTGCAGCCACAGGCCGAGGACGGTCTTGAACACGGGAGACGTGAGCGCGGTCCCATGCAACAGGGCCCCATCCACCCGCCCGAACGTCTTGAGGTCGGGGGTTTGCTCCCGCATCCCTTTCCATTCCTCGTAGTGACGATCGTGACATTGTTTGCAATGATCGGAGGGCAAAAAGACTTCTTCGATTTCCTTGATCCACTTGTGGCTTTCAGGAACCTTCGGGGCCTCCTGTGCGTTTGCACATGGGAGTGCAACCCACAGGATCCCCATCAGCACCATCAGCCAGCGGCCTCTCACTTTTCCACGTCTCTTCGTGTGGTTCCCGTCGTTTCGAAATGTCGGCATGGTTGTCACTAATCTTTCTCAACACGGACGAAGTGGAAATTCATCCCGCCGCCGACGCCCTGGTCATCGATGCCGGCCGGTTCAAACGTCGCCACCGAAAAATTCTGAGTCGGCATCGCCTTTTCAAGCGCTTTTCCCAACTGCAGCATGTTCCGGATGTCTTTTCCGTCCACCTCCTTGATCACGGCCTTGACTTTGATGCCGGCCCGATCTGCCGGCGAGCTGCCAATCACCCCGAAGACCACCACTCCTTCGGCCTTGGTCAGGCCGAGCAGTTCCTTAATCTCTTCATCGACTTCGCCAACGTCGATGCCAAACTCTTCCGCCAGGGCATAGGCGCGATCTTCGGTCATTTCTTCTGCAAAAGAGACCACAGGCGACCACACAAGGCCACTGACACACGTCATCAACACGACACTGAGAGCCCATCGCATCATCATCTTTCGACCTTCATGGTAGGGAGAGAACAGGCACACGTGAGGAAAACGTTGGGCGACCGATGACTCATGATTTCGTCGAAGCCATCGGGCCACCCACTGGATCGACCAGCAGTTGGAGCCACGACGCCACTGCTTTTTGTCCATTCCTTTCTTTATTCTCGCCGTTCCAGACGGCAAAGGCCACGGCTTGCATTCGGCCGGGGACCAGGAGAGCTTCATTCTCCGTATCATCTCCGGATTTGGTCAAGGGACGCTTCATGACGACTCGCCAAAACCCGCTTTTCCATTCAGCTTCGCCCTTGACCTTGCCTTGCCGGGTCTTGCTCGTCAACGTACTGAATCCGCCGCCAATGAGGTCTTCGACCGAGGAGGGCCGGCGAGGGATCACTTCGAATTTTCGAATGCCTCTTCTCTTGCGGCCTCTTTCCTTGGCCCTGGCTTTTCTGCGATCCACGTCGCTTTGCCAATCCGCTTTCCAATGCCAGATATTCACGTAGTGATCCAATTGGCCCATACAGAAAAACGCCGGGGCATTCCCAAGCGGGAGGGCCAGGGCCGCCCCGTCCCGAAACACCCCTGGCGTCAGCCGTTCGTTCTTGGTCGCATCCTGCCATTCCACCAGGAATGAGATGTCTTTGCCATTATGAACCGACCTGACCGAGATGACTTTGGCGCTCGGTTCCGGCCACACCGGCCGAGTGATGATCTGGCCGCTCAGTGGAATAGGAATGGGCGCAATCGTCTCCCATGCCGCGTCATCCGGCTTCGTCGGAATCGCGCCTTCCGTAAAATGGGACCGGATGACAATCCCTTGAGAACTCACCACGGGAATACCGAGCCAGCCAAGTGCCACCGCCAGCAACAGCACGGCTGATCCCGTCAGGATCAGAGAGCGGGGCAGGGCTCGTTTCGATTTCACCGTACCGTTTCCAATGTTGGGACAAGCCGTTTCACTCATCTGCCATCCATCCTTACCGGAGTTTGACGCGCCGGACTTTATTTTCGTTGCGTTCACAAATGTAGAGATGGCCTTGACCGTCAAGGGCCAAGCCTGACGGGGCATTCACCACCGCATCGACGGCGAGGTGCCCGTCACCATGTTTCAACATCCCGGCATCTTCTTTGGCCACAAAACGTGCGGCGCCACACCCTCCCATGTTCTTATCGTCGTATCCGCTGTCTCCGTTCCCCGCAATGGTCTCGATCAGGCCCGTGGCGGGATCGACTTTGCGGATGCGATGATTCATCGAATCGGCAATATAGACGTTCGCCTCCTGATCGACAATGGCCGCCTCCGGCACGTTCAACATGGACCTCACCGCGGGCTTTCCATCTCCGTCATACCCAAAACGACAGACTCCGGCCACGGTGGAAATCATGCCCGTTTGTGCGTCAACCTTGCGGATGCGGTTACTGGCCTTGTCCGTGAGGAAGACGTTCCCGCCTGCGTCCACGTCAATCGCCACGATGTCCCATAGTTTCGCTTCCAGCGCCGGACGGCCGTCGTCAAGATAGGGAGACAGATCCAAATTATCCGAACATTGCGGGCGAAGCCATCCTTGATCGTCACTGAAGTCGATGCCGATCGCGTCACCGGAAAGCACGACCAGGTTTTGTGCGGTCAAGGGGCTGATCCAGTCTTCATCGGCTCTGGACCAGGTCCCCGCAATGGTGGTCACCATGCCCGTTCGAGGATCGTATCTTCGAATACGGTGGGCTTGGGTATCCGCAATGTACAGGTTGTTTTCCGAATCGAAGGCAATCGCACCCGGATAGGTCAAATTCACTTCCAACGCCGGGCCGTCCCCATTGAATCCGGAATCCCCGGAACCCACGACCGTGGTAATAATATCGGTCTCGTGATCGACTTTACGAATGCGATTGCTTCCGGAATCACAAATATACAAGTCGTTGTTGGCGTCAATCGCCACGCTCAACGGCAGGTACAGACCCGCTTCTCCGCAAGGACCATAGTCCCCGCTGTAACACGTCTCTCCAATGCCCGCATAGTTGTGAATGGTCCCGGTCTCCAAGTCGACCCGCCGAACCCGGTCCGACCCGTTTTCAGCGATGTAGAGCCAACGCCCCTCCTTGTCGGCACAAATGTGATTGGGTAAGGGAATCCCTGCTTTCTTCGCACGTTTCCCGTCACCCGTACTTCGAGATTTTCCGTTTCCCGCAAATGTTTCAATTTTCCCGACCAATGACTCTACGCTCGTTTCCATACCGTACTCCTGAATGTGTTCTCGACGCAGAACCGCACGCCATTAACTCTTCGGCGTCTCAGCCGGTTCTGGTTGAGTGGCTTGTGTTGGAGGAACCGTTTGCTCGTTTTGCGGAGCCGGGGGCGGCGCCGCGTCCGCGCCTTGCGGACTCACTTGGGCCTGGGCTTGCTGCTCCGCCAGATTCTGCGCCTCGAGATCAATGGCTTCTGCTTCATTGACGGATTTCTTGAAGCCCTTGATCGC
Source organism: Nitrospira sp. bin75 (assembly GCA_002238765.1). Taxonomy (GTDB): domain Bacteria; phylum Nitrospirota; class Nitrospiria; order Nitrospirales; family UBA8639; genus Bin75. Next base: position 73,789 of record MPMZ01000004.1, on the reverse strand, counting down.
CTTCCCGACCCCCTCACCGAGTTGGGGTAATTTCCCGGCGCCGAATATGATCAGAACAATGAACAGTATCAGAATCAACTCGGTAAAGCCTAAACTCCCAAACATGATCGTTTTCTCCTTTTGGGACAAGAATGCCCTTATTCACGGGCCCGTTTCGCAAACCGCTGTTTTAACCGTTGCCGCGCATCTTCAGCCTGTTCAAACATTTTACACTTTTCATAGGTATTGATGAGGTTGTAATACGCCAACGGCTCATCCGGGCTGTGCTCAACGGCTTCTTCCATGATTTTTACAGCCATGTCCGATTTTTTCAACGTAAACGCAATGTCCATGAGTTTGAAACTGGACTCCAAATGTTTGGGGTCGAATTCCAGCACCTTCATATAGGCTTGGACGGCCATATCAAGGGTGTTGTAATCCGACACTTGCGGATTATCCAATTGTTCATAGACTCCAGCCAAATTATACCAAGCGATCGGATCTTCAGGGGTAATTTCGATTAATCGTTCGAAGTACTCCTTGGCCTGCATATACTCTTTCTTATCGTGATGAAGCCTTCCCAGATTGAACAAGGCCAACACGTCATATTTGTTCAACTCCAACGCTCGCTCGAATTGAGGACAGGCATCGTCCATCATGCCCTTGGTGCCGTAGATCGTGCCCAGGTTGGAATAGTACATGGCCAGAGAACGATCCATTTCCGTTCTCAATCCCTCGGCCATTTCTACGGCCTTTTTGACTTCGGTCAAGGCGTCTTCCAGTTTCCCTTTTCCAAAATACAGTTCGCCCAACCGGCAACGGGCCTGAAAATCGTCAGGTTCTTCACTGAGTAACTTTTCAAGTTCCGCAATCTCTTCGTCCGGAGTCAGCGGCTGCTCCTGAGCCTGCGGCTCGCTTACTCCACCCTCTTTCTCTGTTGCGACACGTTCTGATTCCATAATCGTTACATATCCTCTCAACGTATTTGACTGAACGCAGGAGTCACCGGAGGATAGGCCACCGTTCCCGCCCTCTGTCGTAATTTTCCCAGCGTGCCCCGCTTATCAAGCGTCATCAGCATGAACCCGACAACCACCATTAACGTCAAATGTGACAATTGCAAGGCATATCCTGCCATAAACATCAGCCCCAAGCCATATCCCGCCAGACGACCGATCAACACCAGTTTGATGACGGTGTAGGCCCAACAGGTAAAGCCTGCCATATAGAGGGCAAAGGGTAAATAAAAGGTGTACCCCATGCCCATTTGAAACACCCAACCGATCCCCTGTCCTGCCTTTCTCGCGTCTTCTGCAAGCACGGGGCTATACAGTGACAGGAAAAAATCGACGTAGAGCAACACCAAAAAGGTCACGCTTCCGCTGATCAGAAGGGTCATGGCCCATTTCCGTTGAGTTTTATTCTTGGTAAAAAGCGACGTGCTGCCGTACGACCACAACACAAGAATACTCGCCAGGACCATAAGGGCTTCTCCCCCTCGACTGATTTCATTCACGAGAGGCGGCGCAACGACAATGCCCAATAAGCCATAGGTGGTTGAGACCGTCTGGTAATAGATCCATCCGCAAATGCCTAACACAAAACACGAAACGGTGACACGTTGCGCCAAAAGACGATGCGTCACCAGAAATTCCGCCATCAGGATGGAAAGGATCACCAAGGACACGAGGTTGTAGACGACGGCACCTACCATAGCGGGTGGGAAAAGGAGATAGACGACCGTCAACACGACGAGGAATGAGACGGCCGGAACCAGAAACCCGTCAAAACGGCCCGACCACGTCGACTCCCGTAATTTTTGAATCAGCAAAATGAATAAGACCAGGAACAGCAGAATGGAGGTGACGTTGAGAAGAACAAATCCCAGGGAGGAGAGCGTTTGAAACGTCAGCCTGACAGCTTCTGATTTTTCGGCGAGCTTGGCCATGTGCATGCCCAACCGGGAGGCCAAGCGATAAAGAACGAGTTCTAAAAACGCCGAAAGCAGGAGAACTTTCAACGCATATTCAAACAGGATCCCGGGATTCGTGGAGGTTCCGCTTTCGTGACCCGATGTCGGCGCTGCCGTCATATCCGTTCCGCTTTTTTCTCTTTCCCGTCAGATCAGCACTGAGAACACACAGACGGCTCTTCGCGATTAAGAAACGGCAGTGAATTCCGGGGCATGTTGTTGTTTGTGTCGAGCGATGTACAGCAATCCATCAGCCATCGAATAATTAAACGGCAATTCCACGACCACTCCACTGACTTTTTCGTACACGTGTTGATACAGTTTTTCGGCCTGTTCAGGCGTCATGCCCTCCTTGACTTCATAGAAAAAGCCCAAGCTCAAATCTTCCGCAGCCGGTCGCATAATGCGCTGGATCCCGTAGCCTCCCGGGTCGCTCATGATGGGGGCTTCTTTTTCGAGATCAAAGAGACAGGGTTGGCATGAAAACCCATAGGACGAATTCAACTTCGTATTTTCCACTATAAAGTTCATGGTTTCCCTGGCTTCCTCTTCCGTTTCAGTCGGGAAACCCACGATGATATAGCAATGCACCCCGATACCCAAGTCAACGCAATCCGCACAAATCCGGTCGACGCTCTCTTGGGAAATGCCTTTTTGCATAAAATCCATCATGCGCTTATTGTAGGTTTCCAATCCGAACACTATTTTGTGGCACCCGGCGTCTCGCATTAAGGTCAATAATTCTCTCGAGAGATTCTTCTCAAAACGAAGTTCGGCCGTCCATTGGATGTCTACTTGTCGTTTCAGGATTTCTTTACACAGCCGGCGAGTGGGCGAAAGGGCCAGACATTCATCGGTAAAAAAGAAAAACGGTGTGTCATACTTTTGAGAAAGCGCCTGGAGTTCGTCTACGACCTTCAAGGGATCTTTTTGGCGAAAATTCTGATGGTCCAACGTCAAAGCACAGAACGCACAGTCCTTATAATAACACCCCCGCGAAAACTGCACCGGCAAGACCGTTTTGGGGGCCAGATACCGGTCCAGAGGAAATCCATCGTAATTGGGAGCCGGATGTTGCGCCAAATTCTCTGAATAAAACGGCTGGTTGACAATCACCTTGCCGTTTTCCCGATAGATGAGATTGGGAACCTTGGCAAAAATTTTTTTCCCTTCCAATTGATTCACCAATTCCAATAACGCCGTCTCTCCCTCAAAGACGATAAAATCATCCGTCACTTGGAACAGCCGGTCACATCGGCGCAGATTATCCACAAGCCGGGTAAAGATACTGCCGCCAACGGTCACGTGAATGTCGGGATTCGCTTCCTTGATGAGCCGGCACAAGGTCAGGCCGGGAATGATCTGAGACGTTGCGGTGATGGATACGCCAATCAAATCCGGGTTTTCATCGACGATAGAAGAGAGGAAGTATTGTCGATACAAGTCAAGATAGGGATTTTGTTCTTCATCGTGAATCGCTTTGAGAATGTCTCGAGAAGAATAAATGGAATAGGAAAACTGGTTATCGACCACGGTAATTCTCGTTGGAAAATAAATCGAAGACACGACTTCCAACCAGCGGTCGATTAAAAACAGACATTCCCGATAACGTTCGATATCATAAAATTCTTCTCCACGGAGTGAAGCTTTGGCCGGTTCGATCTGATCGATCAAATGGGGAAACCGGTCCAAGGCTTCCACAATTCGACCGTAATGTTCATCACTGCCCGGTCCGGTCTCCTGTTCACGTGAATGCTCCAATTTCTTGAGCTTTTCAACAAGCTTTTCATAGACTTCCAAGCCATACGTTCTCGACAGAATCGTATCGAGAAGTTCAATGTTCAGGTCCCGTTGACTCTTATCCGTAATTCCGGCTTGGTCAAGAAAAGCCGTCAAGCACGGGAGACTCAAATAGGGTTGTGAGGGATGCCAACTTGGAGGAAATAGCAAAGAGATTTTCACATTGCCTCCTTACATGAAGTATTCCCGTATCCCATAAAGATAGACCTCAGCGCCCTGTTTCGTTCATACAATCACGCGCTGAACGTTCAATAATTCTTATACACGGCTTGCGGTTTCTTATGCAACTTTACCGTAAAGATGGGACTTTTTCTCCAGCCTGGCGGCAGCGTGCACGAATAGGACCATCATAACACTCCAGACGTAAAAAGACCCTGACGTCCCCCTCACATCGGGAGGACCCCAGGGTCTTTTCAACTCTCTACTACAAAAACTTCCGTACAGCTTACGGCATCTTGGCGGTGAACCAGGTGGAAATACCCTTCATTCCATTCCGTTCCACGTTCTGGCCATCCCACACTGCGAACGCCACCGGGATGCTCGCCCCGGCCCCGAATTGCACGTCGTTCGCATCATTCGTCGCCAACGCCCGCTTCATCACGACACGCCACGTCGGTCCACTGCAGCAACCGCCTTTCAATGCTCCATACGGTTCCCACAGCCCATTGCCCATCACGTCCTGCGACGCTTGCGTCGTTAACGTACTGAACCCGTTCGCATTCAAATCTTCCACCGAACTGGTTCGTAAATCCGGATCCGACATGATGTTGCCCGACCAAATCCCCGGATTGAACGGCCCCAAACTCCGGCCGATCCGGTCCGGATAGGTCACGCCACCAGCCGGTTCTTCATAGTAAAAGTCCCAGGCGATCGAGGGATATTGCTGATCCACATCCCACATGCCCGCAACGCCAGCGCCCATGTCCCGTTGCCATTCCGCATTCCAGCGCCAGATGTTCACCGTGCCTCCGGATTGCCCCATACATTGGAACGGCGGCGCACCGGACGTTTGGACGGGAAATTGCACCGCCACCTGATCACGGAAATCCTGCGGTCCGATGGTGGTGTTGTTCAGGGTTTGATCCCCCCAGTTGGCCCACACCCCTATCTCCTTGCCGTTGGTGGCCATCTTGACCATGACGGTCTTCACCGAGATGTTGGGATGCATGGGAGTCGTAATCGTTTGGCCGCTCAAGGGCACCACAATCCCCGGCACCGTTTCCCACACCGGGTTGGCCGCGTCCATCGGGATCGGCCCGCTAATGCTGCCCACCGGAATGGTCACTGGCTGGCTGACTGCCAACGGAATCTGCCCCATCGTCAACATGACGCCGACGAGCAAGGCAGAGAGAAGAATGCCGAACACCAATCCTTTGTTACGCGTCTGCACCACTCTCATAATGACGCATCCTCCTTTGATAAAGATTAAAACAAAATGACTGCGGACTACCTACTTCCTCGAAAACTGCACTACGGATACTACTCTCACACGACAACTTGTCGCACACCTCACGATATATGACCTACGCCGTACCTGATTGACCCGATTCCGGCTTCTCTTTATCCAAAAATTCCTGAGCCCCAACCTCATTCATCAAGAGACTGAGTTCATTCCCTTTATCCTGCGCCCCACATTCAAAGGACGTCCCTTCCGGGGAGACAAAATTAGCCGGGCGATAGTCCGTTTCCGAGTACGGTTGAGGACTCACCCCCAAAAATCCGATTTCAAAAGCCACCCATTGAGACGTTAAATCCGCGATGATTCTATAAAAACCATACTCCGCTTTTTTCTTCAACATGCCGGAAAAGAGAGGAACCCATCTTCCCACGTGTTCCTTCACGAATTTCTTTTCAGCCTCCACCACCGTTTTGAGTTTCTCCGGACCATCGTGGCACAACGCATACGATTCTTTATAGGCCAGGAAATGCAAAAACTCGAGTTCCACGCTCAAATGGTCAAGACGTTCATGAATGTCTTGAGAAAGCTGAACGCCAAAAGCCGAATAGAATCCGGCGATGTCTCCCATCACGTAGGATTGGCCGAACACGTGATCATTTCCAAACAGGGTTTCATACGGTGGGCAGTCCAAGGCGATGACGTTACTGAACACCCTGCGATGCTCATCCCTCAGATCCTGGATATCCCAATTGACGCCCTCTGATGACACCCAATTTTCCACCTCATCGAAATAATCCGCGATCCCCTGCAAGACTTCTTCGGCGTCCTTATCAGTCGGGGTCGGCAAGGCCGCTTTCAAGCTATTGAGTGCAGCGCGTCCATCCTCAACCAACTCGCCACTTTGCAGATAATCCAAAAACTCGTCATCTTCGGGATACAGATAACTCCAGGACAGAAGAAGATACAACTTGCTTCTGGCCAATGCACGCTCAACGGCCGGGGAATCTTTCAAGGATGACCCACCTTGTTGAGTGACGGAAGACGTTCCTGAACTCCCGTTTTGTTCTTCCGCAACTTTCGTGGCCATAAACCTCCTCTGGTCTCGACCGGAACAGTCTCTGTCCCTTACTATACAACAACAATCGCGGCTTCCGGGACTCCTCTCTACCAGAAGTGCGGACAGATAATAGGCCAACTGCTGATCGAAGTCAAGGTCTAAAACCAGTTAAAAATATGAAGCCCAACCCGTCAACAATTCAGGGTTTTTCGACCATTCGCTCTAGGGAGATCGAGAAAAGTACGCCTCTCAACCTACGGCAATGCGCCTAATCTCGCCGGGGTGACCCTGATCGCGATATGATCATTCACCGTCTTGCAAATATGCTCACACAGCCCGCATCCGACACACAGATCCCCCTCTACCCGAATAGACAGCGAAGCAAAATCCATCGCAATGGCCCGCGTCGGGCATTGGGCCACACACGCGTTACAGCCTTGCCCGGCCGTACAGGTCCTTTGAGACACAACGGCAATTCCCATGTTGACTTCTTTGAGGGCGGCCACTGGCCGAAGCGCCTCCGGTTCACAAGCGGCAATGCAAGGAAAGTCGTCACAGAGGTAACAGGGTTGTTCGTCCGGATAGATGACGGGGGTTGCTCCCCGATCAAGACCGTCGGAGACATGATGGGCTTCGAGGACCCGAATGCTCTCATGCGGACACGCATCCACACATTCTCCACAGCCCGTACAACTTTCAAGAAATTGGGCTTCGTCGAGGGCGCCGGGCGGTCGCAACCAATCGGTTCGTCTTTTTTCCGGTTGTTCCGCCTTGGCGTCTTCCGCATCCCGATGCTTGACGTACTCATGCACCGTGACACCCAGGGAAACGACGCTCTGTTTGAGAAAGTTCCTGCGCCCGTAGGACGGCTCAGGTTTTTGGGAGGACCCTGGAGGAGATTGTGCCATGCACCGGCCCTTCTTTCATGTGGTCAACGCGCGGCTGGCTGGCCACTGAAATCCGTCGTTCTGTCGATCCCTCTCTGACCCGCCGGGTGTAGCGGCCTGGGCTCACGTCCTAGACGACGCCCGCGGCGCGAAGCCTGTACACCTCCACGCAACGATCACACGCACCGTATTCGACATCCCAGCCCGGATGATTTTCCCTGATATAATCCAGCACGTACGGTTCGACTTTTTCTTCAAGATCCTCGACCCACGAATAGGTGGGAAATCGACAGAGCGGACACGGGAACCCGGGCATCAGCATGGGCTTGGCAGGAACCTCCGAGGGCAATTCACCTTCTTCGACTTCAACCGCCCGTTCCATCACCCTGACGGTATCTTGAGACATTTCCACTAATTCGGCATGGGTGAAATATTCCGTCTGCCAGAGTCCTTCGAATACCGACTCAACTTGCGTGGGAGGGATTTTCCGGTACCAGGAACGAAATTCCCGCAAGCGATATTCCCGGCTGAACATCGGTTCCTTCCCCAACCGGGCGATTCGGCTATCGACGTGCAAACTCCACAGCACGCGATACCGATTCAAGAGGAGATGCTCTTCACCCGGATTCATGCCGACTTTCGTGTCGGGGTCGTATCCGAAAGCGGGATCGAGCATATCGGAGATATGCGTAAACTCATGGCGGAGATACCGGTTGATGGCCGGATCATAAAACCGTCGAGGAATCAGTTTAATCCCGACGCCCTTTTGACCTTTCTCCTCAAATTGACGAGCCAGTTTCTCTTCGACGGTCCCCCACTTCCTGAGGACGTCCACACCTTCCTGATCTTCTTTCAGCACGCCTCGAACGAGAACAATGCCGACTCTTTCCTTCAAGTCCGGAAATTCAGCGAATCCATCTCTCAAAATATCGGCAAAGCCCCACTTGGCGAAGAGGTGTTGATAGAGTTTCTTGAATTCCGGCTCCCGGTCGTCCAGGGAAAACTTCTCGTACACCGGATCGGCGAATTCATGAAACTCATTGTAATAAGTGGGGTCTCCCTCACGCTCGGTTTTTTCGGCGAACGAATCTATGACTTCTTGAAGCAACGCCGGCTGAAATCGAATGTCCATCCTTGCACTCCTAACCTGTTACGACTCCTGCATTGAAGGATCGTGACCGCGGGCACGCCTGTTGTCGGCTCGGGCATCCGCTTGACGACGCCCGCAACGGCTCGCTAGTATCCTTCTCCGGAAATGTCACAAGCATTATAGGCAGGCCTTTTTTTGAGACGCAAGGCCGCGGTGACAAAGATCACACTGAAAGGACGTTCGTTTTATGAATCAGCCCCCGCTTCCACACATGGCACCCTCGTCGTTCACTGAAGAACCCAAACCTGCATTGCCGCCTATCGACGCCTTGGAATATTGGAAGGCAGGCATTCACGAAGTCCGGACTTTTCGGGGCCATTCTCACGGCGTCTGGGACGTGGCGTATGCCCCTGACGGATTGACGCTCGTCAGCGGAGGCGCGGATCGTTTTCTTCGCATCTGGGAAATTGAGACCGGTCGCATGATCAAATCCCTGAAAGGGCACACCAACGATATCCGGCAAGTCGCCTTCAGTCCGGACGGCCAAGTCCTCGCGACCGGCAGCGACGACAGAACCATCCGACTCTGGAACCCTCACACGGGGGAGACGATACGGCTTCTTTTCACCCAATATGATCACGCGGTTGCCAGCCTTTCCTTCTCCCCGGACGGCCTGATGCTGGCCAGGGCCGGACAGAATAAAGATATCAAAATCTGGGAGATCACCACCGGGACCGAAGTCATGACGCTCCTCGGCAAAGATCAATATGACCATCATTGGACGGTCTGCACCGCGTTTTCTCCCGATGGCATTCATCTCGTCGGCGGAAGCGACATCGGTAAATTGAAATTGTACGAAGTCCTGCCCAGCGGTGAAGAAAAACTCGTGCATAACGGCCATTGGCGTGACGAGCCCGACGATGAAGAGACCGAACAGCGGGGGTTTTTTGTTGATGACTTTGGCGCGTTCCAAAAACCGATGGAGTATTGGATCGGAGCGATAGCGTTTACGCCGGATGGACAGACCATGATCACCGCAAGTCGGGACACCGCGATCAAATATTTTGAGATGCCCGACATGAAAGAGGTCCACACCGTGAAAGGGCATGCTGAATGGATTCGAGGATTGCTCGTTTCTCCGGATGGGAAACTCTTGGCGAGTTGCAGTGACGACCACACCATCAAAATGTGGGATATTCAGACCAGAAGACAGGTTCGCGTGATCAAGGACCACACAGGTCCCGTTCGCGGCATCGCCTTTTCCCCGGACGCCCGGTATCTCGCGAGCGCGTCCTGGGACCGGACCGTGAAATTATGGAAAGGGGGAGACGGGTCGGAAGACTGAACGCGTGCCCATGCGCCTTAGTCTGATGATTCATCGCCCTCATCGGTGTCCGGAGTGGCGAGGCCGTAGCGCTTGCATTTTTCCCAGAGGGCTTTTCGCGACAAGCCCAAGGATTTTGAGGCCGCGGTTCGACTCCACCCTTCCCGCTCCAACACGGCCAGGATATACTCCCGTTCACAACGTTCCCGCACTTCAGCAAGCGTGCCCGTTTGCCGGGCATTCGTGACGTTCGATACCCCTTCCTGACAAAACCCGCACCCGGATTGCAACGGCCCTCCCAAGAAAGGACACACGGTCTGGCCGCAGAGATCCCACGCCTGAATTTCATCTCCTTCCTGCGCCAACGCCACCGCTCGTTCAATCGCATTTTCCAGTTCGCGAACGTTTCCCGGAAAAGAATAATGGAGGAGCACGTCCCGGGCCGCCACAGAAAACCCTTTCATGACGCGTTGAACCCGGCTCGTACTTCGTTGCAGCAAATGCTCGGCCAAAACCAGAATGTCTTCCTTTCGTTCCCTGAGGGGCGGGAGGGCCACCTGGACGACGTTGAGGCGATAGAACAGATCTTCCCGAAAGCGTCCGGCTTCGACTTCTTCTTTCAAATTTTTTTGCGTGGCGCAGACGAGCCGAACGTCACTGCCAATCGTCTCCGTGCCCCCGACCCGTTCAAACCGCTTTTCCTGCAAAACGCGGAGTAATTTGACTTGCACCATCGGGGCGATTTCTCCGATTTCATCCAAGAACAAGGTGCCTTTATGGGCCAATTCAAACCGCCCGAGCCGCTGCTTCAAGGCTCCGGTGAAGGCGCCTCTCTCATGCCCGAACAATTCCGCTTCCAGCAGGGTTTCCGGCAAGGCCGCACAGCTGACTTTAATGAGGGCCTGTCCGCAGCGTGGACTGTTGCGATGGATGGCATTGGCAATGACTTCTTTCCCCGTTCCGCTTTCCCCAAAAATCAACACCGTCGCATCCGTGGTAGCCACCAGTTTGACTTTTTCCAAGACCTGACGCATGCGCTCATTCTTGCCGACCATGCCGTCGAAATTGAATTTTCCCTCGAGTTCCTGTCGAAGGGCCGTGTTTTCCTGCCGCAACGCCTGGACCTTGGTCGCCCGATCGACCGTCATCAAGAGTTCATCCATGGGAAAAGGCTTGGTGACGTAGTCATGAGCCCCAAGTTTCATGGCTTGGACCGCCGTATCCACCGAACCGTGCGCGGTAATCACAATGACCTCGGTTTCAGAAGAATACTCCTTACACACCCGGACGACCTGGAGACCGTCACTTCCTGGCATTCTCAAATCGGTGATCACCAAATCGTATCGACTCGTTTTGATTTTTTGAATGCCGTCCTCACCGTTTGAGGCTCCCTGGACGTGATACCCCTCGGCCTTGAGGGCATCCAGCATGGACAACCGCATCAGCGGCTCATCATCAATGATCAAGACCGATCGAGTCATCAGGAGACCTTGACCAGCGCGACTCTGTTTGCACTCAAGGGAAGACTCACGGTAAAGACGGTTCCTTTCCCAACTTCGCTTTCCACGGACAATTGCCCACCATGCCGTTCAACGATGCCCAAACTCACCGACAACCCCAAGCCCGTACCCTCGCCCGTACCTTTCGTCGTAAAAAAAGGATCGAAAATATTGGGACGGACCTCGGGAGGGATGCCCGACCCGGTATCTCCCACGTCGATCTCACAACGCTCGTGGGCTCTGCGGGTTTGCAGGATGATCGACCCTCCCGCGTCAGTCGCCTGGACGGCGTTGAGAATCAAATTGGTCAACACCTGCTCGATCATTTGCGGATCGACAAACAACGGCGGCAGGTCGTGCTCATAGACTTTGTGTAACTGGAGACCCTTCTCGGCAATGACATGGTTCGTCAGCACCAGCACGCGGTCGACCAGCCCATTCACGTCATTCATGGAAAATTCAGGCTCGTGTTGTTGGGAAAAGTCCAATAATTGTCTGACGATTTTTTGGGCACGCCGGAGCCCGTCTTCCATGTACGTGAAATATTCTTCCTGACGCTCGGACGGCAACGTTCCTTTCCGAATATTATAGAGACAATTCAAAATTCCCCCCAACGGATTGTTGATCTCATGCGCAACCCCTGCAGCCAGCTTCCCGACGGACGCCAATCGTTCGGTGTTGCGAAATTGCTGTTCCATGAGCTTTCGGTCCGTAATGTCCCGGGCAATGCCCAGAACCCCGATCACGCTGTACCGTTCATTTTCCAGGGGTGACACACTCACGAGTACCGACCGAAGTTCCCCGCTTTGACTAATCACTTCCACTTCATATTCCTGCTTGACGTCCAGTTCGAGGATATCTTTCAGACGACGCCCGCGGTGGCGCTTGGCGAGTAACGTCAAAAACGGCCGGCCCAGCAGATCTTCTTTACGATACCCCCAATTCTCCACCTTGTTGTTCACATAGGTAAACCGTTGATCAAGATCGAGGGTATAGATCACGTCATTGGCATTTTCAAGCAGACTTTCCAGGTACTTTTGCGTTTCCTGAATCTCCAGCGTCCGTGCCTGAACTTTTTCCTCAAGTTCTTCGCGATGCCGCTGGAGTTGTTCCTCCAACAGCTTGCGCTCCGTAATATCACGAAGCTGCGCCATAATCGACAGCGTCGAACCCTGTCCCACGCGAATCACGTCCATTTCCACGGCTCGCAACGTCTGCCGGGCGTCAAACACTTCCAATTCAGTGGCCGGGACTTTCTCTTCGTTGGAAACGGCTGTTTCCAGCAACCGCATGACCGTCTCTTTGTATGAGTCCGGTACCAGCGTCAGTAAGGATTGAGAGAGCAAGGCGTCCGGTGCATAGCCAAGCATTTCTTGTTCGCGTTCATTGACCGCCGCGATGACACCGGACGGCTCCACCATAAAGATCGAATCCGCGGAGCGATCAAACAGCACACGATAGCGTTTTTCCGATTCGGAGAGCTGTTGCGTTTGGTCGGCCACCTCCTGCTCCAGCTGAGTGGTATACCGGTCAATCTGTCGTTGCAACACCTTCCGTTCAGTAATATCTCTGACAAACGCCCGCGTGTACACGAGGTCACCCGTTTCCGAATTAATCAGGGCCGTGGAGTGAATCTCAACGTCGATCGGAGTCCCGTGTCTCGTGAGAAACACCGTTTCAATCGTGCTCCGCGGTTGCGTATGCAACCGGTTGACGTATGCGAGCACGTCCGCTTTCTTCTCAGGAGGGAGAATGTCCCACAAATGCATTGCAAGCATTTCTACCAACGTGTATCCCAATTTTTCCAATTCGGTTTCATTGACGTGAACAAAACGACCGGTCTTGTCGAGTTGATGAATCATTTCGGGAGAATTCTCAATCAGATCACGATACCGTTCCTCAAGGAGACGGATTTCTTCCATTTGCGTATTCAATTGCGAAAACGACTGCTTCAGGTCGACGACCATCTTGTTAAAGGCATGGGAAAGCGCTTCGATTTCATCGCCGGTCTTCAGCACGAGGGGATGATCCCAATTGCCCGCTCCGATGCGCTGCACGCCTTCATGCAAGGTTTGGATCGGGCTCACGATCTTTCGAGCCACAACCAATCCCGCCAACCACAAGATGCCCAACACCACGACGCCGTACATCGCCACCTTCACCAGTAATTGTTGCAGGGGGGCATAAGTCTCCTCGGGATTCTGCCGTACAATCGTCAGCCATTGTCTGCCCCGGAAACTTTCAGAAGCCAACGTTTCCGGAATCCGCAAATGGGCATACCCGACCAGGGAATCCTTCGCGCCATGGGTATCCTGCGTCACTTGAATCCATCCGGCCTGAGCTTCGTTGATGACGGCCACCATGGCCTGATTCACGGTGTGTTGCTCCAGCGACAAGACCGGACAAATCAGGGGTGTCCCATCCGCATCGATGAGCATGGCGTGCCCGGTCACACCGGCGGTCACCTCGGAAATCGAACGAAACAACGAATCCCGGCGAAGCAGGATACTGACGGTCCCCAATGCCTGATGACGACCTTGATCAAAAATGGGAACAGCCACGGTCAGCACGTGGGTGCCGAAGGAAGGATCGAAGGTCAGATCACTCACGTAAATCTGTCCTTGTCCCTGCTGAAAAGCAGCCTCCCACCATTCCGTATCACCATGGTAAAATCGCACTTGCGGCAAGGAACTGAGCACCAGGGCTCCCTGGTTATCGGTCACCAAAATCCCCAAATAGTCGGACTCTCTGACGGCGTGCCAGTCAACCAGGTAATTCGTCGCAATCCGGTTCACAAAGACGGGGAATTCATGAGGGTTTTGTCGAGCCCGCCATCGTTCTTTCCATTCTTCGATAAAGGCCTTGATTTTTTCGGGATCTCTCCCTTCGTAACTCCGGTTCGCCTCCTTCACCGCGGCACGAATAAAGGGGATGGTGGCTAACTGTTGAGCCTCATTAATGCCCCGCATGATTTGAGTCTCAATTTTTCGCGCCACTTCAACGGCAATGCCCTTGAAGTTCGAACCGGTAATTTCTCGAAGGGCCCGCCGTTCTTCGACGTAGGTCAGAAATAACGAAAGGGCAAGGGGAAGAAGTCCGACCAGCACCATTCCCAGAATCGTCTTGCGCTGGAGACTCTGTGACCAAATCCACCGCTTCATCACTGTCATACCTCAAAAAACGGACTGGTACGTCACGTCTGAATCTTCAGGAGAATGGTTTCAGAGAGGCCAACCCTTGTCAAGGATTGCCACGCAAGACGGCGGTGAGTTTAGCCCGGATTTCCCACCAGGCTTCGTCGCGAGGGAATCGAGACGCCACTGCGCTGGGGCGCAAGGACGGCAAGACGCTGAAGGCATAGTTGACACTATGTCGAAGGGGCTTGCGGGAGTACGGCCCGGCACAGTGAGGGAAGCGGCGCCCGCAGCAGGAGGCTGGTGGGAAATGCGGGCTAAGCGCCTCGGCTCAACAGTCGGCCTTTTCCGCCAGGCCACACCAGCAGGAGGGGGCTCGCCACGAACACGGAGGAATACGTCCCGACGATGACTCCCATTAACAGCGCGAGAGAAAAGTCATGAAGCACTTCACCTCCAAACAGCGTCAAGGGGACTAACACCAACACCACCGTCAAGGTCGTGATCAAGGTTCTGGTGAGCACCTGATTAATCCCGGCATTGATAATGTTCAAGATGGTCTCACGTCGCCGGGCGCGAAGATTTTCTCTAATGCGGTCGAAGACCACGACGGAATCGGTCAGCGAGTACCCGGCCAAGGTCAGCAACGCGGTCACGACCAATAAGGTGATTTCCTTGTCGAGGAGATAATAGATGCCCAGGACGGCCAAGACGTCATGAAAGGTCGCAATTGCCGCGGCCACGCCGAATCGCAGTTCAAAACGCGTGGCAACGTACAGGATGATCCCGATCAGGGAAATGGTGATCGCCAGCAAGGCGTCCTGTTGAAGACGGTACCCGATCGTCGGGCCGATTTCCGTACTCGAATCAACTACGAATTTGTTATGACTGAACTCCTGCTCAAACACCTCCACGATTCGTTCCGCGATCTTTTGTTCAAGCGTGCCTTCCGTCTTCACGCGAATCAGGAGTTTATGATCCTGGGTGAATTCCTGAAGCTCGGCTTCATGTAAGCCGTGTTTCCCAAGCGCCTGGCGGGCCTGTTCCAGCCCGATCTCATTCTCAAACTTCAATTGGACGGCCGTGCCGCCGGCAAAGTCGATGCCGAGATTCGCGGCTCCGGTTCCTATCTGCACGAGAGCAAGCAATCCAAGCAGAACCAGCAGGCCGGAGACACCGAAGGCCACGTGACGTTTCCCCATGAAATCGATATTCGTCTTTCCGACAATTTCCAACATCTTCAACCTCAAGACACGTTAGATGCTCAACCGTTCGAGTTTGCGTCGATTGATGAGATCAAAAACGACTTTGGTCCCGATCAACGCGGTAAACAGATTGATCGCAATGCCCAGGCACAGGGTCACGGCAAACCCCTTGATGGGACCCGTGCCGAATAAAAACAACGCCAATCCGGTAATCAAGGTCGTGACGTGGGAGTCGACAATCGTCAAGAAGGCCTTATCATACCCGGCATCGACCGCCAACCGGACGGGGCGCCCCTGCCTCAGTTCTTCCCTGATACGTTCAAAGATCAATATATTGGAGTCTACCCCCATCCCGATCGTGAGAATAATACCCGCGATCCCCGGCAACGTCAGCGTGGCATTGAGCCCGGACAGCGCACCCAGCAAACAGAGCAGATTCAACACCAGGGCCGCATCCGCAATCATCCCGGACATCCGGTAATAGAACACCATAAAGATCAACACGATCACGCCGGCAATCAACGTGGTCTTCAGACCCTTCTCAATGGAGTCCTGTCCCAACGAGGGCCCCACCGTCAGATCCTGTATCGTTTTCATCGGCGCGGGAAGGGCGCCCGCTCGGAGGACGATCGCCAGATCATTCGCCTCGTCCGTGGTAAAGTTCCCTGTAATTTGAGCCCGCCCGCCGAGTATCGGTTCATTGATACGCGGGGCCGAGTAGACCGTGCCGTCCAGGACGATCGCCATAAATTTTCCCACGTTGGCGCTGGTAATCCGTCCGAATTCTTTCGCCCCTTTGCTGTCGAACGTCACCCCTACGTAGACTTCGCTGAATTCGGTATAATTGACGCGTGCGTCCTGCAACACGTCGCCGGTCAACACCGCCCCCTGTCGCACAAGATACGGCCGGCTGAACACCGGAACCCCGCCCTTGGGATCAGGGACGGATTCAAACAGAATTTCCGAACCCTCGGGAACCTTGTCGGCAAATTTCTCTCGAATGGTTGACTCTTCACTTCGTTGGACCTGCAGGGGCAACCCGAGTCCCGGTTGATTGTCCTCGTCGAGCATTTTGAACTCCAGCAGGGCGGTATCTTGAATCAAGCTTTTTGCCCGCTCGGGATCCTTGACTCCGGGAAGCTGAATCACCAACTCCTTGCGCCCCTGACGTTGCAACAGCGGTTCCGTGACGCCGAACTGGTCGATCCGATTTCGAATCGTCTCCAATGCCTGATTAATGGCGGCGTTCTTGATCCGATCCACTTCGCTGCCGAGCAGTTCGACGACCAACGTACGGCCATCCAGGGACACCTGAAAATACGAGGGGAACTCATCACGAACAAGCTCCGCGGTTTCTTCAACCGTGCCGTCCTTCGACAGATCAAGCTGGACTTGGAGGTTGCTGACTCTTTCAATCTTGTCGAAGGCAATGTCTTTGTCCGTCAACAGGTCTTGCATGGCTTTGGCGGCACGGTCGACGGCAATCTCGACGGCTCGTTCCTCTTCCACCTCCAACACCAGATGAATACCGCCCTGCAGGTCGAGACCGAGCGAGACGCCGCGAGGGGGAATCAACCACCTGACGCTTTCCGGGACCCGGTCGTACAGGCTGGGCCACGAGGGGAGAAACAGATAGAATGAAATCACGGACAGGAACAAGACAAGAAACAAGCGGCCACGAATTTTTTTCATGCGGTTGCCCTTTGTCCCCTAGCCTTCTTCATCCGTCCGTAACCGGGTAATATTCTCACGTTGAATCTTCACTTTCGTATTATCGTCAATTTGCACGGTCACGGTGTCTTTGTCCAACCGGGTGATGGCCCCCCACATGCCGGCGGACGTAATGATTTTATCGCCCTTCTTCAACTTGGTGATCATCTCTTTATGCTGTTTTTGCTTCCGCTGTTGCGGCAAGATCAACAAAAAATAAAATACCACGAAAATCAAAATGAAAGGAACCAGAGAGAACAACCCCGCCGCTCCCTCCGGTGCCCCTCCCGCCTGTGCCCAGGCTATCGAGGCTATCTCCATTCCCATTTACCCATCCTTTCCTTTTGGGGACCCCTCAACCGCAACCGGGGCCCCGACGCCGACCAGTTCGGCATACGCAGCGCTTTTCGCATAGTGACTACGCTGTTCATAGAAGTTCCGGCGAAAAGCAAGGAAGGTTCCGGCTTGAATCGCTGAACGCATCGTCTCCATCAGCTCTCGATAATACCAGAGATTATGAATGGTGTTGAGGCGCACCCCCAACATTTCATTGGACAGATACAGATGCCGCAAATAGGATCTGGAATGCTTCCGACACACCGGACAGGCGCACTGCGCATCGATCGGTGCCTCATCCTTCGCATATTCGGCATGTTTGATCAAGACCCGTCCCTGAGTCGTGAATAACCACCCCGTCCGCCCATGACGCGATGGAATCACACAGTCAAACAAATCCACACCGCGCATGACGCCTTCGACGAGGTCTTCGGGAAGGCCGACCCCCATCAGGTAACGAGGATGGGAGGGGGGAAGCTCGGCGACCGACACTTCAATCATGGCCAGCAAGGCAGGCTTATCTTCTCCTAACGATAAACCACCAATGGCGTATCCATCAAATCCTATCTCAACCAGCTCACGGGCGGACCGCCGGCGCAAACCGGCATCCAGCGCTCCCTGCACAATACCAAACAAGGCTTGTTGACGATCACGTGCGGCCACGGCACAGCGTTTCGCCCACGTCGTCGTCCGCACGACCGCGGCCAGGGCCTGTTCTCCGGAACATGGATGGGACGGACATTCATCCAAGGTCATCATGATATCCGATCCCAGAGCCATTTGAATTTCCATACACAACTCAGGCGTAAGATGATGTGCGGACCCGTCCACGTGTGATCGAAAAGCTATCCCGTCATCCGTGATCTTCCGCAAATCGGCAAGGCTGACCAATTGAAAGCCCCCGCTATCCGTTAAAATCGAACCAGTCCATCCGGTAAACCGGTGTAGCCCGCCCTGCTCTTCAATGAGTCGATGGCCTGGTCGCAAGTACAAATGATACGCGTTACTCAGCATCAACCCGAACCCCAAGCCCCGAAGCTCATCGGGCGAAATCCCCTTTACCGTCCCCAGCGTGCCGACGGGCATGAACGCCGGGGTATCTATGGTGCCATGAGGGGTAGCCAGCACGGCGGAACGGGCAGCGCACTGCGGATCCTGCCGTTCAACGGAGAAGGTCATCACGATAAGTCCTCAACCGGGTACTGGCGACGTCTCGTCGACAACCGGAAAAGTGATAACCGCTGATCGAGACTCTTGAGCCGACTGCGCATCAAC
Organism: Nitrospira sp. bin75; assembly: GCA_002238765.1. GTDB lineage: Bacteria > Nitrospirota > Nitrospiria > Nitrospirales > UBA8639 > Bin75. The sequence continues at coordinate 55,122 of MPMZ01000004.1, read as the reverse complement.
CACATTGCCACGATCCTTACATTCTTTCCGGAGCACTGACTCCCAACAACCCGAGTCCATTCTTAATAACCGTTTGAACCTGTTGTAACAGCACTAACCTGGCCATAGTCAATTCCCGGGATAACACGTCCCGGACCAATTCACTCGCATCCCCGTCATGATCAGGCCCATCGGCCTCTTCCTCTTTGACGTCATCGACTCTCGGCGGAAGGACGCGATGCTTGTAATAAAAAACATGGAGCAATCCTGCAAGTTCGAGAAGGTAAAACGTGATGCGATGGGGCTCCAAGGCCATGGCACTCGCTTCAAGCAACCCGGGGAACCCCGATAACTGTTTCATCAGCCGGATTTCTTCGGGCTGGACCAGCGCGGACAAGGGAGCCTCGCCGACAGGAGACACACGAATCCCTCGTTCATGGGCCGTCCTGAATAAACTGGCAAGACGCGCGTGAGCATACTGCACATAGTAGACGGGATTCTCATTGGACTGCTTCTTCGCCAACTCCAGATCAAATTCAAGATGGGTGTCCGAACGACGCATCAGGAAAAAAAATTTGGCTGCATCGGCACCGACCTCATCCACCACGTCCTGAAGCGTGATGAATTCGCCGGCCCGTTTGGACATCTCAACCTTGTTGCCACCCCGCAACAGGCGCACCATTTGAACCAAGACCACCCGCAAGCAATCGTCGCCATAGCCAAAGGCTTTGATCACGGCTTGCATGCGCGGGACGTATCCATGATGATCCGCACCCCAAATATTAATCAGCCATCCGTAGCCCCGACGCAACTTGTCGAAATGGTAGGCGATGTCCGAGGCCAAGTACGTATAATCACCGTCCTGCTTGCAGACCACGCGGTCTTTTTCATCTTGAAATCGAGAAGACCGGAACCACGTCGCGTCATCCTGTGTAAAGACCAAATCCCGTTGCTCCAGATCATTCAGGGCGGCCTGTATGCTCCCCGAAGCAAACAGCGACGCCTCGCTATACCACGTCTCGAACTCCACTCCGAATTGTGCAAGATCCTCTTGAATGGCTCGCACGAGTTCCCGGGAAGCCCAGTGGCCGCATTCTCGTCGAGCGTCTTCCGGATTCAGAGCCAACAGGTCCATACCCTTCACCCGGTCCATCGCTTGGGCAAGGGCTTTGATATAGTCTCCATGGTAGCCATCCTCGGGGAACGAATATTCCCGGCCGTGCATTTCAAGATACCGTGCATACACCGAGTCGGCTAACAATTTCATCTGACGACCCGCATCATTGATATAATATTCCTTGTCGACTTCATACCCTGCCGATCTCAACAATCTGGCCAACGCTTCACCCAGGGCCGCGCCACGTCCATGTCCCATATGGAGCGGACCCGTGGGATTGGCACTGACAAATTCCAAGAGCACACGTTGCCCTTGTCCGATCTTGCTGTGCCCGTACAGGTCGCCCGTCCGCTCGATCTCTTCGAGTACCGGAAACCAACAGTCCTGCTGAAGCGAGAAATTCAAGAATCCTGGTGGCGCCACCGAGATCTTTTCCAGAAACGTGCACGAGGTCCGGAGTTGATCGGCGATCATCTGTGCGACTTCCAACGGCGGTCGCTTTTCCTGTTTCGCAATGACCATGGCCACACTTGAGGACAAATCTCCCCATTCCTCCCGCTTGGGAAAATCAACGATAGGCTGAGGAAAATGTGTTGATTGCAAGAAGCCCCGTTCCTGCGCTTGCAGCAGGGCGTCGGTAATGGCAGAGGCAACCTGTTCTTGAACAATTCCAGCAGACATGACGGTATCGAACAATAAGAAGGAGGAGAAGAGGGGTGGGAATCTAACATAGCCTCTCCGGGCCTCGCAAGCAAAGGGGCTCTTCAATCATCGACGTGTGTTGCGCCTGTGTCAGGCAGAACACTCCACAGATGGATGATGGAACCGGTTTGCCGTGAGACGATTTGCCCATGTATGGGGATTAGCCAGGGTTGATTTTTTTCGCGAGTTCAACGTCGGCTGGTGAATTCAAATTCAAAAAGGAAAGGAGTTGAGGGTCCACGCTTCTAATCTCCGATTCAGGAATACGCCGCACGGTCAGACCCGGGTGATCGGCCATATTTTGAAGACGAAGGTCTCGGGCATCAATCATTTCCTTTAAACACGTGAGGCATTTTTTTGCATACAGCCCGTGCAGAGGCTGAAGCCCGTTTACCAATTGAGCGAGGACAATATCCGTTGCTTCGCTCTTTTGAGAAAAAAGCTCAATGACGGCCGGGTTGATAAAAGGCATATCACAGGCCACAACGAATACTCGAGGACATCGGGCATAATACAGTCCGGTATACAGCCCCCCTACGGCTGCACATCCCGGGACAAGATCGGTGACGATCTTTATTCTATCCTCGTGTCTTGATATATCCTCCTCAGCCAGCACCAACAACACTTCCGGGAAGACATCAAGCAGAACAGACAGCACCCTGTCCAAGAGCGGTTTTCCATGAATGGATAAAGAACGCTTATCCATCCCCATTCTTCTGCTCTTCCCACCGGCTAAGACCACACCTGAAATTTCTTGAATCACCTCTTCCGTTCTCACTCTTGTATTTGTCGCTGCCTCATCCCTGATTCAGTCAAGGGCAGCGCCTGACGCTACCTTTGCCCGGCTGCCCCTTCAGGCGGCAGACGAGATCACCCCTGCCACGCATAATAAAAAAAGGGGGATGGACTGAGTCCACCCCCCTTTTCGTTGGCTCCGTGGCGCGTGCCGCCTCAGGCCTGACCCTTGTCCTTGCGCCGGTTGGCGCGCCGCCCCAACACCCAGCCTTCAATAATCACGATTCCGACGGTAATCAGCCCCGGATAGATGTACGTGCTCATCGGAATCGGGGGTTCCATCACCAGGTAATAGAACGCGGACACTGCCATCTTCCTCCCCACGTCCCCGTTGTGCCCGTCCCAGGCAAAGAAGACCATCGGGATGTATTTGCCCTGCTCCAGGTACGCGACTTCGTCGTAGTCCCCCTTCAAGGGCCGCTTGACGATCACCGTCCACTGCCCGTTGGCCCACTCGGCTTTCACCACTTCGACTTCCTCCTGAAAGTCGACTTCGGTGAAGTCCTGATCCCAGCCAGTGCCTTCGTACACCCCCAGGGTCCCATCCGCCGTCCATTTGGTAATGTCGGCGGCAAATCTTTCATCCCCCCAGAAATACCGTGGCTTCCTGGGTGCCGGGAGTTCTTGCCATTTGATCGGAAATTGGAACGCGACCCCGTCGTTGTACACGGCATAGCCGTCTTTTTGTTTGGCGGCAATCGATTCCTGATGGAACGGGTCTTCTTCAAACGTCGTGCCCTGCGGGGCTTGCTCTTCCACCCCATAATCCTCCAGGTTCACTTCCGTGGGATCCCAGTCCACTTCATCCTCCTGAATGCTCTTGGTCCGGTCATCCCACCGGAACATGAACTCGATATGCGTCTCGTTGTATAACGCTCGCACCCACATATCGTCGATCCGGTTCACGAAGTTCCTCGGCTTATGCGTAATCTGCCCGCCCATGGCGATCCATCGCCGGGGAATCAGGTTCCAGCGCTCGTCGTTTTCGTCCGTGGGGAGGTCGCCTTCCACGAATTTCGATGGAACCACAAAGTTACTCTTGGGCTTGTCCGTCAACGGATCAATCCCCAACGGCTGCGAGGTCGAGAAGGTGAGCGCGGTCTCGTCGGTCACCGTGCCTTGCGGCGCTTTGATCTCCTGCTCCCGCTCACACAGCGAGTTGACGTAATTGGCGATGTCCCACCGCTCGTCCACACTGGTGTTGTCCGCGAACGACGGCATCGGAGTGCCGTTCAGTCCCGTGGAGAAGGTGCGGAAAATGTTCTTCACATTGTACGGATCTTGACGGCTGCCCCGGAAGTTCCAGCATTTGTGCCAGTCTGCCGGTTGGATGCTGAAGCCCCAGTCGTCCTTCAGGTTGAACGCGTTCCCGTCGCCACGGCCTTCCAGCCCGTGACACTCGATACATTTCTTCTCCACCACCAATTCCGAGCCGCGCTTGATGGACTCCGGTGTGCCTTCTTTCGGGGCGAGTTTCTCCAACTCCAGCACGAAAAATTCCTCAAATTCTTCGTCTTGCCACGAACGGTCCTGCACCAATTGCGTGGTCACGAACGCCAGCACGTCCTTGCGTTGCTGCTCCGTGAGAATGCCTTCCCACGACGGCATCGCCGACCCCGGCAGCCCGTGCGTCACGGTTTGCAAGAGGTCCAAGTCGATCAGGGGCAATTGCCCGCTGGCCGTGTGCCGGATCTTGAAGGTGCCGGCGTTGAAGTTCCGCGGCCGCGGCCACAGCCGTACCGCCCCCGGGCCGTCCCCGGCCCCTTCCACCCCGTGACACCACACGCATTTGGTAAAGTATACCCGCTTGCCGGCTTCAATCTGCTCGGCCGGCGGGGGCGATGGTAAACCTTGCTGCTTGAAGCCCTCTGGAAGGTCCTCCTGGGCCATGCTGCTCAGGGGCAGGCCCAAAAAACCCAGCAGGACACTGAACCCCAGGCACACCCCCCACCGGGCCACGTTGATTCCATATCTGCTCTTGCTCATGGGTCGTCTCCGCTCCTCTTCGCTTAATCCCAGGTCCGGGGATAGTAGCCCGTGTGCCAGTATTCAAACATCACCACTTTCCAGATTTCGTCGACGGTCAGGTGCTGCTCCCACGGCGGCATCACCGAGGCCCAGGGGAAGCCTTCCCCCGGTAGCCCGATCCCGCCTTTCGACACCCGCCAGAACACAAATGTTTCTTGGAGCTGCGCAATCGTGCCCGCGTCCGTGAAATTCGCCGGAATCGGGTTGAACGCATACGCCCATAACCCTCGGCCATTCAAATTGTCTCCGTGACAGAAGTGGCAGTTCTGAAAAAAGATCTCGCCGCCTTCCCGCACGTATTTGATGTAGCCCTCCGCATTGGGATCCCAGGGATTGTAGTTCGGGTCGTTCACGTCCTTCATCAACCGCCCCATGGCCTGCTCCACGATCCGCGCATCCGTAAACGCCTGGTCGTACTTGCCATCGTCGTTCACCCGATAGGGGTTTTCCACGACTTGCAGGACAAAGGTCTTGCCGTGCACTTTCGTCGTCGCCGGCGGCGCCGGATGCACCGTGCGCAACTCGATCGGTTCTTCAAAACTTGGCAGGAAGGAATTGTAGGCAAAGCCCCCCAACGCCAAGGGAATGACGATCAACGCCGCCGTTCGCACGCCCTTGTGAAAGCCGCTGATCCCGTCCATCACGTTGAGAATCGGTCGCTTGAACTCCTGCCACTCGCCTTCCGACCCCGATACCCACATGAAAATCCCACATCCCGACACCGTGCCGTAGATGGCCCGGACACTAAACGGAATGGGCGGATAAATGCGGTACTTCAGATAGAGTTGGATGTAGATCCAGACCCCTATCCCCGCCCAGAACTTGGGAATCCCCATGCCGGCCCGATTCAGCGCCCAGTTGACCAACGCAAACACCAAAATCGAACCGGCTAGCTCCGAAATCATCTGCATCGGCATGTAGCCTTCAACCAACTTTAACCAGGTCATCGTATTAAACTCCCGTTTTCTGAATGACAGAGTTTAAGGATTAATTGAAATCTTCTATCGAAGGCAGATCCTGCCCCTCTTTCAAACTGGACAGATAATCCACGATTTTGTTGACGGCTCCCGCACTCAACTTTTGGCCGAAATCCTTCGGCATTTGGTTGTCAGGGAAATCTTTCACCACGTACATGCTGGGATTCAGAATCGACTCGGTGATGTATTCACGGGTCGACGTCGCATGTCCGTTATACCCCGGATCCTTCAACCGTTGCGGAGCATTACTGCCTTCCATCAACAAAGGCCCTACTTTTCCGGTTGCGCCTTCAATGCCGGGAATCGTATGACAGGCGGGGCAACCCGCTTTCATGAAGAGATCCGTAATGGGCTCCTCGCCGGTTGCCAACACGCCGCCGGCCGCCGCTTCATCGCCGGAACTGGCCTGAGGCCGGTCTCCTTCGGGAATGAATTTTTCATACGAGGCTTGAATTTCCTCGTACGTAGGGGCTTCCTTCCCTTCACGCACGTACAGCCATGTATCCACCGCAGCCAATTCTCCGAGGGTCAGCGAAATCGGCGGCTTGTGAATTCTGGGCATGGGGCTTTCCGTGTCGTTCGTTCCTTTCACACCGAAGCCCGGCACGACGAAACAGTTCGGACAGGCATGCGACTCGGCAATATATTCTTGTCCGGTCGTGGCTGTCCCCGATCCCTCAAACGCCTCTTTTTGCACCGTATCCCGTGAAGCAGGATCGTTCATATGATATTTTTCGTGCTTCAGCCGTTCTTCTGCCCGGGCCGGAATGTCCCAAAGATTCGGGGCTCGCTCACTCAGGAATCCCTGATTGAACCCATGGCACAAGGGACATTGGCCTTTCCCGATAGCCCCCTGCACCTTACTTTGTCCCAAGCCGCCGAAAATAATTTTTTCGCCCTCATCTCCCAGTTGCTGGGGAGTCATACTCTGAAAGTCCAGTTTCACCTCCGGTGGCGGAAATCCTCCCTCTACCTGAGGCAACCAATTGCCATACCCGGACAGCGCAGCAGCCACAAAAAACATGAACCCGCCAATTTTCATCAGGGCCCCGATATTGGTGAAATAAATACCCATGATGTAGGCCAAACAGGTAATCATCACCAATGAGACGGGCAGCAGACGACTTTCCCCGTAGAAATTATTCTTGTAATTCGCAATGGCCATAAAGGCCATGAACGCGCAGAGAATACCGATAAACGTCTTAAACGTGACATTTCTCTTCTGAACCGGATCTGTCAATTTCGCCTGAAAATACACCAATAGCCCGAGCAAAAAGGCGAATGCAGGCCATCCAATCGAGATCGCTTCCGTAATTAATTCAACCACCTTGCCCCCTCCACAAATGAGGCTACCCTGATCGCTACTTTCAGGATAGCCTCATTTTACGTATTTCATGCAAAGTTAATGATTAATGACCAGTTGCAGGTTGCGGCGCCCCACCAGGAACAGGTTGCGTCGCGGGCACGGGCGCTTTCTTGGCACCCAGGGCTCCAAGCCAAAAGACAAACAGAATAGTGATCCAGAAGAACAACACGTTAAAGGAGATCACATTCGCCCCAAACCCAATGGTATGCGTATACGCCCAAGGCGAATTGTCCCGCATAATCTCATTGACGTGCCAGAACAACCTCACCGATGACCGGATATACCCCATCAATCCCATCATCCACGTAAAGGCCGTTGCCAGCATAATCAGGGCATACTGTGATCGTGGCGCAATCTGACCCCATCGAATCGGTCCGAGTTCCCTGGACTTACTCAGCATGGCCAGATTTAACGCCGATCCGAAGAACAGGCACGAGAGCGTTCCGGCCACCTGTGGAACAGAGAGGCCGATTCGAACGTTCGCCGGGATGAAATACCCGTAACAGGCCACCCAAATGTTATTCAGATGGGCCACCACAAAGAAGGTGATCAGGAAGATATTTCCGAATTTTGCCCATTTCACCGCCGGGACCCTGTTGCCACGCTGATACCATATGAAACTGGCGATCGTGGTCATGATAATCGCGTTAATCCCCCCATTTTTAGCAGACATCACGCCATAGTTCCCTAATACGGGATGCTGCTGGCCTCCCATGGCCTTCAATTCAGCCGGAGTCATCACGATAGTATGGGGAGTGATAAAGACCAATAGTCCGACGACTAAAATGAACACAAAATACTTGATATACCGCTGGAACCTCTCCCCTCCGGTCATTCTTCCGAGGGCTTGCCAGAGATAATAGTTCGTCGTCAAAAACAGGATGCCGATCATGGTGGCCTGAATGATGAACAGCCAAGCCAACAGCCCGCCCATCAGGGTAATTCCCATTTGCTGACGGTAGGCATACACCTCGCGCATGAGCCAATAGCCGGCGAACGGCAGAGGGATCAGGAAGGCCACGCCCAGCGACATCGCGATATATCCCATCCAATCGAAATGGGCACGCTCTTCATCATTCTTTGCCGACAGGAACCGGTACGCGGCATACGCCGCCACCACGCCGCCACCAAAGGCCATATTCCCGAGAATCCGGTGCACGTTCAGGGGATTCCAGAGCGCCGTATGAAGCACGTGCCAGATATTTCCAAGAAATCGTCCCTGCTCATCAACCCCCGCGGGTGACATCATGAAACCAATCCAGGAATTGGCCAGGAACATCAACACCGTCCCGATGACGTTCAACACCACCGACATGCTGCAATGGAGCCATTTCAGCAACCCATCTTTCATCTTGTCCCATCCATAGTAGTAGATGTAGAGGGTTCCGCTTTCCGCCACGAACATCAAGGCGTAGATGTGCATCACCGGGCGGAAAATGCTGGAAAGATACCCAAAGAAAGCAGGGTACAACGTCAGGAACGTGAAGATAAGAATACCACCGAGGATGGCAGTCAGCGAGTAGGCGGTCAGACTGATTTTCACAAAGTCGTACGCCAATTGGTCATACTTCTTCGCCATCGCCTTGTCCTTGCTCACCAACCCGGCAAACTCGATACACATACAGAAGATCGGCACGGCCAACACAAAGCTGCCATAGTACAGATGCTGCTGATTGGCCACCCAGAGAAGGACCCGGCTTTCGAAATTATAGCGGGGATAAAATTCTTCCGTATCGGCAGTCTTTGGAGCCGGCGCACCGACGACGGGGCCCTCTGTTTTGTAATAGACGTCTCTCCCGATTTCGACTTTTGCTTCTTCGCCCTCCACCCCTTCAGCTTCCTCGGCGGCGACGACATCGGGAGGCGGCCCGCCTGCTGCGGGAGCACCCCCACCGGCCAAGGCCGGCAGTGCCACAAAGATCGGGAGCAACAGCATGACTCCCATTGCAAAAAGACCAGTGACTGCCAGGAATTTCTTCCCGGACTGTCGACTTTTGAGGCGACCCATGACCAACCTCCTTCTTTCTTTGAAATTATTCAAAGAATAAAAAACCTTTTATGCCAATTGTCCAGTTTTTCAGGATGACTGCTGCTAACGAGGCTCCTCACCTCAGAATATAGAAATAATCCAAACCCTGCATATCCATCAGCGCCCAGTCGAGGAACTGAAAATATGCCACGGAAATCACGATTGAAATGATGAGGTACAGAACTGTCTGCATGTAAACGCCTCCTCCTTATTTCTTCCATCCAGTCCTTTTTTCAACAAGGACATTGTATGCCGGCAAACCAATAGAAAAACCACAAACTTACGGCACACGTCACGTAGAACACTGCCTTGCCCAGCTTGATCTCGAGCGGATCACTTTTCGCCATCTCAATTTTCCTTCTAAATGTTTGACCTTAATAATTTATACGCTTGACACATTTCTTCAAGATATGATACTGAACAAACACTTTTCGTGAAGGTGGCTAAATAAATGCGCAATAATGCAAAATTGTTCGACATTATAGTGTTGGCCGGAATGGTTGTCAATATTCTTTTAGCCGTCTTCTTGATCCTGTATTACTTCGACTTTCTTTAGCCTACTCCGGCCTTCGCTAATCCTGGGGACGAGCGGCCAGCGTGCGCTCAGGTGGCTCCCGCCCCGACGCCGCACAACGAAAGCCTATGGTTTCATCCCGAAAGTCGGGAACCATGAAATTTCTGGCCGTAATCCTCAAGTCGCTTCCATAGCTGGTATACCCGGCACCGCGTAGCGTCTTATATCCTCCACGATCGGCAAAATTCGCTTCTCCGGGTTCACTGCGATCGCGAGTCTGCTCTTCATACCAATTGTCGGTCCATTCCATCAGGTTTCCGAAGCCGTCATGCACACCGAAAGGGCTTCGATCCAATGGGAACGAGCCAACGGAGGCCGTAGCTTCATAGCCGTCTTCGACCCCTCCCAGATTGGCCTTGTGGATTCTCGGGGAGTTTCCCCAGGGCCACAACCGGCCGTCTATCCCTCGCATCGCCTTTTCCCATTCGGCTTCCTGGGGCAGACGTTTTCCCTTCCATTTGCAATACGCATCGGCGTCATGCCAGGAGACGTAGGCAACAGGCTGATTGGGCCCACGCAATTGGGCTAACCGTTTGGCATAGCGAGACGGAGGGCCCGGTTTTCGATGACCTGTCTGCTCAACAAATACGCGATAGTGATGGTTCGTCACCTCAAACCGGTCAATCCAGAATCCCTCGAGGGTCACGAGACGCTCGGGGCGTTCATTAAACCCGCCCTGGCTGGTCCCCTGAACAAACTGCCCGGAAGGAATAAACACCATTTCTTCTTGGATGACCGGCTGGGGTGGGTCTGAGGGAGAAGTCCCGGTCGCCTGCACGGGTTTGACCACCTCCGCAAGCTCGGGATCAGGGGGAGGAGCCTTGGTCCCACGCAGAATTCCCGACATGGGCATGCCCACCATGAATAAAATCACGGCAAGCAGGATCAGTTTCAATCTCCCGTCCATGGTCGCGCAACCTCGATAGCCCCCCGATCCGGCTCCGTCAGGATACTTGTCGTACGGCCTCGACGTCCTGGGCGCAACGGAACCCGATCGTCGCGTCGGTTCTCCACATTTTGGCTGAAAACCGTTTAGTCAATCTCGCGTTGAGTTTGGAATCTCGCCAAGTTCCGCCTCGAATGACTTTAAATTCCGTGCTGTCCGGACCGGGAGGATCGCGAAATGGTGAATTTTGATAATATTGGGCGTCATAGGTATCTGCCACCCATTCGGCAACGTTTCCCGTCATGTCGTAGACCCCATACGGACTACGCCCGCCTTCAAAAGAGCCCACGGGCGACAAATACTTGAACCCATCGTCCTCTCCGTCAATATTGGAAACCATGTAGTTGAACTCATTCCCCCAAGGATAGAGTCGCCGGCCCTCACCACGAGCGGCCTTTTCCCATTCGGCTTCGGTCGGCAACCGCTTCCCTGCCCACCGGCAATAGGCAAAGGCATCATTCCAACCAATGCCCACCACGGGAAAATCGGGGTCCATAAGTTTGGCAATATCTTCTTCAAAAACCGGCACCTGAGGTTGCTCCCGCTTGGTCATCTTGACAAAACGCGCGTATTCCGACTGGGTGACTTCCTTGAGATCGATGAAGTACGTCTTCACGTACACCGGATGCGCAGGGGCTTCATCGGGGTCCTCCTGATCATGCCCCATGGTAAAAGGCCCTTCGGGAATTTCGACCATCTCACGGCCTTCATTGCCGACCAATGTACGATACATCGAATAATCCTTGACTTTCACCGGGGCGATAACTCGAGGTTTGGCCGTTTGAGAATTCGAGACCAACTTGTCCATTTCCTGTTTCCCCTTATACGTCTCGTAGATCAGCATGACCATCATCAAGATAAACGAGGCAAAGACAAAGATGATGGAGCCGATAAGCACCCCGCGATTTTCCATGCTTCTGATTCCTATGCCCGGATGGATTGAACCGCCCGCTCTTCCTGTCCAGGCGCTACCCTTCGTGGTCGGAAGAGGCCTCCACTGGTTTTCGCCAAAACACGTCAAGCAACATCGAAATCCAAATCCCCAAAAATCCGCCCATCGCCGCGCCGGACCCCGCCCCGACCGTAATGTTTTCAGGGCCGGAAACGGCCCAGGCCAGCAGACCCCCTAAAACCGTTCCGGCAAAAATCCCGAAAAAAAACCGCCGCCCGCCAATGAGACCGATCCCGACCCCTAACATGACCCCCAGCCCTGTGGCAAAATACAGAAAAGAGTCGCCCAGGAGGATGCCAATGAGCACCCCGACCGTCCCCATGACCACCACGCCGAGAAGCACGTCTATAACGGTTCCCTTAGAAATCGAAGGGCTCCTTTTCGTCGGAAGGCCGTGAGCCGTTATTTCGCACGAACCTCGATTGAACCGAAATCGATCTCCACGCCCGGGCCGCTTTGAAGCGAAATGCCCCACGCCTTCGGAGCGGGTTCATGAGCATGAATCTCGATAAAGTCCTTGTAGGCATTGACCTCTTCTTCCACCCATTCTCCTAACGGCCGGCGGCCCGAACGAACCACGACCTCCGCGGCGCCGAACATGCCGCCATCGGTCACGGCGCCTTTGGGTTTCGTGCCACTCCAGACGTACTTCGTCGATACCGGAATAAACATCAAATCCGTATCCAGATTCGCAAAGACCGCCGCGAGAAATTCTGCCTTCTCCGGGACGACGTGCAAGCGCCACCGCCACGTTAAAATTGGGTGAGTCCGAGGATCCCAATCGATGTTCTTGGTATACACTCGTTGGTTCGCGCCCTTGCCTTTCAGAAACGCGGTGTCTCCTTCCCCGTGAATGGCATAGGCATCTCTTGCGGTGATCGTACTTCGTGACCCGTCCCATCCTTTCGGGAATTGCTCTTCATCCGGATGTTGAAAACTTTCGAGCGTCACCACCTGCGAGAAAGCCGGCCCACTCGCGGTGAAAAAGGGGACGAAGAGCGCAAGCAGGGCACCGGACGTCATGAGTATCTTCCCCGCTCTCATGCCGACTCCTCTCTTGAGAACGCCTGCACGAAAGAGACGTTTCCGGTTTCGGCCGGGACATCCTGTTCCACGACGGCCAACCGTCTGTCCCTCGTGGCCAGCCAAAACATGAAAAATACCGACACCCAAAACACCACCATATTGATCGTCACCATCTTGGCTGCAAACGTAATGGCAGGGGTGAAGGACCAAGGGGAAAGATCCGCCATCAATTCATTCACGTGCCACCCCAATCGACCGGCTGACCGGATATATCCCATCAACCCCATCACCCAGGAAAAGGTCGCGGCGACTCCGAACAACGCCACCATTCCGCGTACGGAGATCCTGCCCCATTGGATGGGACCTCGAATCTCGCTCCCCTTCAACAGAAAATGATTGATCACCAACCCTCCGAGCAGGACCGTCGCCGTAGTCGCCCCCTGTGGAATGGACAAGCCCACCCGGATATGCGCGGGGATAAAAAACCCGTAAATCGCGACCCAGACGATATTGACCATGCCCCCAATGAACAAGACCCCGATCGCCACGTTGCCCGCCGCAGCCCAAGGGACGGTCACGACGCGATTAGCGCGGCGATACAACAGATAGCTCAAGGCCGTCAGGCAGATCATGATATTAATGGCGCCGTTTTTTGCGGACATCACCCCGAATTGCCCAATGACCGGATGTTGCGCCGCGCCCATCGCTTTCATTTCACTGGGGGTCATGGCAATGGTATGGGGAGTGAACCAGACCAGAAACGCCACCATCAGGCCCCCGAGGATAAATTTGAAATATGGATGATACCGTTCTCCGCCACGCAACCGTCCCAGGGACTGCCAGATGTAATAATTGATGCCGAGAAACAGCGCACCGATGGTGGTGGCTTGAACCACGAACAGCCAGGACAACAATCCGCCCATCATGGTCATGCCCATCTCCTGACGGAATTCGAACACGGAGCGCATCAGCCAATACCCGGCAAAAGGCATGGGGAGCAAGGCACACACCACCACGACAATGAACACGTAACCCACCCAATCATAATACGCCCGCTCGTCCTGGACCCGGGTTTTCAAAAACCGATACGCCGCATAGGCCACGACCACGGCTCCCCCGGACATGATATCCGCCAGGAACCGATGGGCATTGAGCGGATTCCATAACGGCGAATGCAATAAATGCCAGACGTTCCCCAGAAACTGTCCCTCGGCATTCACCCCCGCGGGCGCCATCATAAAAGACGCCCAGGAATTGGCCAACAGGAGTAACAGCACTCCCATGGCATTCGCGAGCACCCCGATCGACAGATGCACCCATTTCCCTGCTCCCCGGGCCAGGCGGTCCCAACTGTAGTAGTACAACACGAGGAGAAAGGACTCACCAAGAAACACCGCGGCATACAACGGCATCATCTGTTGAAACGTCGATCCCATATATTGCATAAAAGCGGGGTAGAACGTCACGAACGCACAGAGCATCACACTGCCGAGCAACGCCGTGACCGAGAGCGAGAGCACCCCGACCCGAAGAATATCGCGACCAAGTCCGTCGTAGCGTTGGGCTGCCTGCGGGTCACGGCGCGTGAGGCCGAAAAATTCCAGGAGGAACGCAAACAACGGCAGCGCCAGGACGAACCCGCCGAAATACGTATGCTGCTGCGTTACGAGCCAGATGATGATCCGGTTATTGAGCGGTTGCCAATGGGGGTAGGTGGATACGGTTTCCGCGGCCGGAGGGCCTTGGGGGATTCCGTCGGTCTTGTAGTAGACGTCTTCGGTAAGGGCAGGGGCATCGGAACCGGCCCACCCCGGCATGGGAACGACGAGCAACCAGCCCAGCACACACAACAGGCAAATTGACAATTTCATGAAAGCATCTCTCGCGAGGGCTCTCCTTGCCTGATTTCGACGGGACCGGTCTTGGGTCTCGACGTCACCCATCCGGTTTTGGCCAAAATTTCCATCACGAACGGACAACGTGCCAAACCTTCGGAGATCCCGCCTTGTGTTTGCGACTCGACAAACACCCGGGCCCCCAAAAAGTAGCCATACCCCGCCATCATCCCCGCGGTCACCCCACCGACGACCAGGTGAACGAACAGAGCCGCCTCCTCGAGCCGCAAAACAAACACAAGAAGGCCGAATTGCACTAAATAGTATGTAAATGCAAAAGTCAAACACGGCCAGGCCCAAAACCGGCAGGCCTCCCACCACGATTCTATTCTGAAGCGATCCGAGAAATCGTCGAGCGGACGTTTCCCGGACAAAAAGGCTCCATGAGCGAGACACGCCGCTGCGAGACACACCAGAATCGCCGGGCCGACCTCACTCCCATCGCCGGTCCAGCCGAGCCGGGACAGGACCGCCGTCGCCCCCCCAGTCACGAACCCCGCTGCCACCCATCGGGCCAGATGTGGAAAGTCGCGTTGGAGTAACTCACGGAATGATTTGCCGTCGGGAAAGGTCACCATCCGCACACCCTGGGATTCCATGCGGACCACGTGGCCGATTTCAAAGGCATCACGAGTGACCGACGTACAAGGGATAATCAGGGCCATCATGGCCGGGCCTTCAGGGTGAACCAGAAAATGGTAATCGACGAAAAGAGCCAGGATCGCCAACACCAACAACGAAAGCTGCACGCCGTAGACAAACCCGATCCATCCGCCGATCCAGAGAAGACGACCGGGACCATCGGTTTGATAAATTCGGGCGAATGATTCCCGACGTCCCATCGCATACGCCCAATACGCGGTGAGCGTCGAAAGGAGGCCGCTGAACGCCAACAAAGCCAGCGGGTCGGATAACGGGAGCACGTCCTTTAAAAGACGATAAAGGACAAAAGCCACAAACCCCGGAGCGAGCATCACCCAACGCTTCCGCCTTCGAACGTCGGGTTCAGTGACAACCGCGTTCAGTTGGGGAATCACCCGGAGTACGAGTCGATGCAGCATCGGAATCTCTCAAGGGACAGAAACTGTCATTGACATGAAAATAGCCCCCTTCTGTTATTCCCGACGTTAGTCATCGGGAATCCAGTGTCTTTTATCTTCACGAACAGAAAAAACAAAAACCCTGGATCCTCGATGAAAACTGTCGAGGATGACAGATTGGATAGAGGCGTCCCCATTTTTCTCTCTTGTGGTGCAGGCTGCACGTCCGCATGAGGGATTCCTGTATGTGTGCACTCATCCGTTGAGAGAATGACGTCCGGCGCGTTACGACCTCGGGGTCGCCATACCGAAATAGCGGGTCTTGATCTCCTCCATCAACTCCACCGTGACTTCGGACAGGCCTCTGTCCTGGGCTGTGCGCTCCAATTCCACGCGCGCCATCGCGCGCACCGGTCCCGGGATGCGGGACAAACGTCGTTTCGCGTCGGGATGCCAGGACACCATCCCATGGTTCCGGGCTTCCGTCATGATGTCGGTCGAGACCACTTTGATGCTTTTTCGATCCGCATAGTCTTCCACCTCCCGCCGGACAAGCGGTTCCACGTACGGTGGCAACCGGTCCAACCGATGTTGAGCCTCATCAGTCCAGACCAGGCGGTCGAACAGCAAGCCGGCATTGCGGTGGTCCGTCTCGATCCCCAGACGAAGGCCACAACGTTCACAGAAATAGCGCAGGAAGACCTGGACCTCTTCCCATTCTTCAAGGGTCTCATATCGGAAACCCGAGCCGCAGGCACAGTGCATCACAAGGCTACCCGATTCGTCCGGGATACAAAATATACAGCATGGTATAGGTCATACTGCCGGTCAGGAACAACACGCAATACACCACCATGGTAAACCGGCCCAGGATTCGATGACGCCGCGCGCCATTCGGCCACATGCGCTGGATGGCCACCTCGACACCGAACACCACGGCAATGAGGATGAGCAGTCCGAGATAGACGCCGAATTTGCCCATGGAAAACCCGCTGGCGGCCACGCGACTGAAAAACAACAGCAACACCAGAGCCGTCACCCCGCCAAATATGCCTGCTATTTTTTTCCCGGTGGTTTGCAGGATGGCCTCGTGCAACTTACGTCGGCCGTCGACGAAGGTTTGAGAACGGAATCCCAGGACAATCATGTAAATGGCCATAATGAGTCCGATCACGACCAACAGAATGTGGAAGGTCAACAGAGGAACAAACACGTTGTCATACAAAGCCTGTGACCCACCGAACCCTTCCTTGCCTTCAAAAGCCAACACGCCGAGCTGACGAAACAAATAATAACTCGTAAAAAATGCCAGCATGGCAATCATCCCGCCAAGCATCAACCAATGATGGCCGGTCCCATTACTCTTTTTGGCCTGTATCCACCCGATAATAAACAATCCGGTGAACAACGTCGCCATCAACTGACTGATATCGGCCCCCAGTGTGGCATGCGTCCCGACAAACCCCGGCTCTCGTAACCATTCAGCCATTTAATTCTCTCCTGATTTGATTCCCTGAACAATCGCCCGCGGTTCCAGTTCCGTGACGGATGCAAAACCGGCACGGGTCATCCACTCCATGGCCTCCTGAGTCGTGAAGCACTGTCCCTCTTCCGTATTGACCAGGATATGCACGGCAAACGCCGTGGTCCAGGCCGGACTCGTTCGATCCGGGTCCAAAAACCGGTCCTTGATCACCAACCGGCCCGTGTCCGTGAGATGAGCAAAGGCTTTGCGCACCAACCCGGCGTTGGCTTGCGCAGCCTGGTAATGGAGCACGTCGGACAAGAGCACCAGATCATAGCGTCCGCCTAAGGAATCCGTATTGAAATTGCCGGGCATGACGGCGATACGATCTTCCAGCCCGGCTTCCTTGATGGACCGTTCGGTCACCGGGAGCGTCGAAGGCAGATCAAACACCGTGGCTCTGAGATGGAGATACTCCCGGCAAAAGGCGATCGCATTCGTCCCGGCTCCCCCGCCGACGTCCAGCACGTGTTCAACGCCGTCCAATTGCAGTACCTTGGCGAGGGTGACGCCGCTCCCCCGGCCGATCCGGTCCAACACCGCCAACACGTTGGCGCCCATTTCCGGATTGGTTTCAAATACGTGCCGGCGGACCGGAGACACACCAGTTCGGACGGTCTCTTCCAGTTTCCCCCAATTCATCCATTCCGAATCGTGTAAAACCAGAAGGTGACCTACGTAGTCCGGGCTGACTTTCACCAGATGTTTCCGGGCGACGCCGGTATTCGCAAAGCGCCCTTCGTGTTTGGCCAGGATCCGCATCGCGGCCAACGCGTGCAAGAGAAGGCTTAACGCCCGTTCATCGAGAGATAAACGATGGGCTAAGTCAGAGGGAGAATCGGAACGGCCATCCAAGGCCGAAAACAGATCCAGCTTGATCGCCGTGAGGAGAATTTTCGTCTCCCAGTAATACCCGATCTGAAATATTTCTGCGAGAGAGAGCTCCCGAGGCACGACAAATCCTTAACCTTGCCGACACGAAAAGCAGAAACCGGTTGAATCTATTGAGATAGTAGCGGGCAGGAACCGGCGAACGCAAGGGAACACACAAAGCACGCGACAAAAAAAGGGCGGCAACGAGAAGCCGTTGCCGCCCTTTCAATGTTCCCGAAAACGAAAACGTCACTTACCTTTGAACTTGTTTTTCTTCTTGATGTCGAAGTTGGCTTCAACGGTCGCGCCATCCTTGACTTCGACTTCCATGGTCACGTTGCCGGCCACCGGGTGCCAGGCCAGGACCTTGTGTTTGCCCGCGGGGACGTCCTTGATCTCAAAAGACCCGTCTCCACCGGACCTGCCAAAATGGCCGTTGGTCACCGGCAAAAACCAGGCTTGCATAAATTCGTGCTGGTCACATTGCAACCGGAGAACGGACCCTTTTCTGGCCATCCGCATTTTGATTTTCTTGTCCAGCTTGTCGCCTTTTTTGGCCAACCCGATATTGAACAGGGTCGAAGATTTCGCACCGAGCACGTCAAAGCTATGGGGATTGTGCAAGACCCCTTCCTTGGACTTGGGATCATTGGCATCCGCATCGCCATTTTCCACGATAAAGTTCCCTTTGTTCACCAGCACCCCGGTAAAAGGCAGGAACTCACACAACTTGGCCATCACTTCAGGTGTAGACTTAAAGCCTTTGACCTTAATCCCGCGAACCGCCACGATCGCATTCTTGAGCCCTTTGTTGGCGTCCACTTCGACTTCTTTCAACAAACGCGTATCATCACCTTTTTGACTGGGATTCTGTTTGCAAAAAGCCGGATTGGGAAACTTGGAAAAGGCAAACTCCTTAGCCGCAATGGGTTTGCCGGAATACATGACTTTTCCCTTGATGGTTCCGCCGGCTTGAGCAACCAGTGGCATGGCAACCAGCAACCCACCAAGGAAAACAGACAAAGTAAGCGAGCGACGATTCCTCATAGATATTCCTCCTGGTTGAGAATAATTTTTTTACGAGTCGGTGGGAAAAACCTGACGGCTTTCAGCTCCCAGGCCGCCTCAAATTCATAGGATAGGCGAGAAATTCCTCGAATCTTCTTCCACGCAACAATCTGCGTTTATAACAACATGAAATAGGGGTGTCAAGTCAACCTCTCCCGCCGGCTTCATTCAGCAGATTTTCTACGTGACAGCAGATTAACGGACATTCAAGGTTGATGGACCCTCGCTCGTCGAAAACGGCTTCCGCGCCTCCGCGAGCGCCGTGAACATTTCCCGAAAACGGTCAGGCAACTCGTCGGCCCGCGCAATGGGGCTGGAGCACAACCGCTCGGTGCACACGTAGGCAAACGGACCCGTCACCTTGGGAAAGGTGACCTCTCCGATGGAAAGGGAATCGACGCGGGGATCCAGAAACCGGATCAATTTCCCGGGCGCATACAGGGCCAAGCTGCGGTCAAAGAGATGTCGAGCCTCAGCCTGGGATTTTTCACCCACCACCACAATGTGAACGGGGTAATACAGGAACCGGTGGATGGCCAGTCCCGCTTGCGCAACCGGCAGAGAATCGGCCTCCACGATCATTTGCAGAATATGCTCCGTTTTTTCTCTGTAGCGAGTGTCTTGTGTCAGATAAAACAAGTCGGAAAAAACCAGGGACAACGCGGCATTGACCGGGAGATCCTTATGGGGAAATTTCAACAATCCCAATGACGAAGAAGACGGCGTCCGGTCGAAATAGCCTCCCCCCTGGCTGTCTTCAAACAACCGGATGACATCCTCCATGACCGTTTGAGCCTGTTGCAGGTATTGTGACGAGCCGGTCGTCACAAAGGCTTCGAGCAAAGCGTCCGCAAAAAAGACCTGGTCGGCGAGCAGCCCGAACTCCCTGGCATGACCCCCATGAAGAAGATGAGCCAGGCCACGCCCGGGTTGATAGCGTTCCTTGTACAGCCGCCGGAGGGTGTTGAGGGCAAACTCCCGCGCCTGCGTGTTTCCCAGGACCTGTGAAACCCTGAGAGAAGACTTGATCATCAACGCGTTCCAGTCGGTCAGCTTGTTCCGGTCCACAAAGGGAATGCCGATGGCCAATCTTTGTGTTTCGTCCAAGGCAAAAAATTCTTCGCCGGATACGCCGTGCCCTGCGTTCCGGACGTCGGCGTCCTGACTGGCATAAAAGCCGCCCTGATCCCGGTCGGCAAGAAACCGCATGACGTACCCCATGGTCTCTTCAACGACCTCACGATACTGCGCCAGGCCCGTGACCTGATACGCCTCCAGATAATTGAGCAAGTTGGTCGCCTGGGTGGAAAGCAGCTTTTCATAATGGGGATGCGACCAATCCGCTTCCTCCGCATATCGGAAAAACCCGCCCCAGACCGGATCATGGAGTTTCAGCTGTTGATCCAGGGTATGCAAGGCCATCTGCCGCCACTCCGGGTTCCGATGCCAAAAATGACGCGAGAAGGCCAACTCGATGGCCTCGGATTCAAAAAATTTGGGGGCGTCCCGGAACCCGCCGGATACGGGGTCATACTCCTGCTTCATCACTTCAAGGATCTGGGCCAGCATCGCCGGGTGAATGCGACCGCGAGGCTGTTGACTTGCGCGTTGCGCCGATTCCACCCGTTCCCATATTTGCGCGATCCGTTCAGCCATATCCCGTTTGTTTTCCCGGTAAAAGGCGTCCGACGTACGCAACACTTCCAGCATGGCGTCAGGGGGCAAGGCATTCGCCTGGAAGAGAATCTCCCCGGAAGGCAGCAGCACACTGGTGGTCGGCCACCCGCCGCGCCTGTACCGGACCGCGATGTCCGGACGCTGATCGGTATCGACCCTGACCGGGATGAATTCGGCATTCAGGAGTTCCACAACCGCGTGATCGACGTACGTGGTCTCGTCCATCACGTGACAGGCATGGCACCATACGGCCGTCAGATCGAGCAGGATCAGCTTGTCTTCGGCCTGCGCGCGCTGAAAGGCCTGCTCCCCCCATCCCGACCAGTGGATGACCAATGACGCAGGGACAAGCCCCTGTGGTTGTCCGTGTCGGTCGCCCGCGGCCACGGACGCCGGAAGCCAGACGACCACACACAGAAAAAGGCACATGAACCGGGGATCTCGAGAAAAAGGAAGACCGGAATGCGTCATGGCCGGTTATTCTAGAGAAAGGTCGTCGCCTGCTCAAATGGGACGTGTTGCCGTCGAAACGCCAGCCAGGTCAGGCATCGGGCGAAGAAGAGAGGATACGCGCAGTGGCGCCGGCCGCCGTGGCTCGTACGGCTTCGTTTGACGCTTTCATGAGCCTTTTGAGATGGGGAAGCAACTCCCGTCCACCCACCCTTCCCAGCGATCTGGCCGCTGAAATTTGAGGTTTGGGCACGGGGTCGTTGAGCAGGAGAAGCAAGGGCCCCACGACGTCGTAGGCACGCCCATGACCCAATGCCTTCGCCACGGAGGAACGCAGGCCCGGATTCTGTTGCCCCATCAATTCCCGCACCGTTCCGGCCACGACGCTGAACGGGCTGTTCAATTGCAACAATCCCGCGATGGCCGCGGCCCGCACGCCCATATTGCGATCCTGCAAGGCCCGCGTCAATGGAGAGACCGCCCGTTCGGCCTTGAGCTTCCCCAACGTCACGGCAGCCACGCTACGGACGGCCGGAACGGGATCGGCGAGCGCCTTGATCAGGAAAGGAACGCCCTCGACCGAACCGAGTTTCCCCAGTGAGGCCACGGCTGCCGCGCGAATCGACGGTTGTTTATCGCGAAGTCCCTGCTCGAGAAGCGGCAACCCTTTGGGATCTCCGATTTCGCCGAGCATCCGCAACGAGGCCCCTCGTTCATAGCCTTCCGGCACGTTGGTCGCCTGCTCCACGGTTTGCCAGTGTTCCTTCTGCCCGAGTCGATAGAGCGCCGCGGCCGCCGCAACCTGCACGATCCGATGCTCATCCTTCAACAACGGTACGATCAGGGAAACGGCCTCGGGGTCTCCCGACCGCCCCAGGGCTTTCAGAACCGTGACCCTGACCAAGCCAGCCTGATCCTTGAGCGCGCCGCGAAAACCGTCCGATTGCCGCCCGGACGAAAACTTCCCGATGCCCTCGGCAACCAACACCCGGATCATGCCCGACCCGTCGCTGAGCCCATCCTGAAAATACGGGACGACGTCGTCCGAAGGAATCTCCTTCAAGGCCGAATACGCCGCCCCCCTCACCTGCTCTCGCATATCCGACCGGAAGGGCAGAATGCTCTGGAGGGCGAGTTCCCGAAGAAGCCCTTCGTCGCTTCCATCTGTCTCCACGAATTGCTCATAGGCATCAATACCCTCCCCAGTTTGTCCAAGCCGCGCCAAACTCAGCATCTTGAACCGGTAGGACGCACGCCGCCACCGTGCATCCCCGAGCAGAGGCTCGACGAGTTCCAGGGTCTTCTGAAAATCGCCCTGCTCGAATGCCCGTTCGGCAAGACCAAGCCGTTTTTCATGAGACAGCCCGGCCTGTGCCGCCGCAGCGGCACCTATCAACACGACACTACAGGCCACGCCCACGAAGACCACGCTCCATTTTCTCACCATCTTATCCCTCATCCGCCTGTTTTTCGGTGGCATCGAACGTTCGATACCCCAACGGGGTTTCGAAAAAATAATCCGGTTGTGTCGAGAGAATCACTCGACCGTATTCCACGGACCAATCCCGTTCCTGACTCACGAGTTTCAACAACAACTGTCGCGCTTCATCGACCCATTGATAATACGTCTCCCGTCGATCGTGGCGATCCACCACCACTTCATACAACGTGGCTTCCTGGTCGCCGACCATGGCATGGCCGACCCTGGACCGGGACACTTCACCGTCCAACGTCACTGCCAGGGGAAGCACGTAATCCAGGGTCAACGGAACCGCCATCACCAAACGACGCTGGGAAAGGATATACCACACCTGCTGCTTGTCCAGCCGGACGATCGTGACCGTGGCATAGCCCAAATCCGTTTTGACTCCCCCTCGATGTTCGATCCGGTAGCGATCTCCCTTCACGAATAATTGAGCGTGTGAAGTTTTTCCGCCGGTACGCCACGTCAGGCGGGCAGAAAATTCCAACGTTCCGGAATCCCGCGTATCCCGGACACCCGTACCGGAAGCCTGGACGTCGAAAAGGGGCAAGAGGAAAACGGAGAACAGAAGAACGGGAAGAAACCGAAACAACGCCGGTCGGATTGCGCGGAAGACTGTGACCACCATACCTTACTGGCGCTCGAGAAGGGGCTCGATCGTGAATTCCCGGCCCAAGGCTGCCGGCGTGAACCGGGGGGGCGTCCGAACCGTGAGCGCCGTCTTGCGTCGTCCCGGTGAAGGCAACTGAAAATCGACCGTCAGGCTCACCTCAGGCTCAATGGTCACTTGCTTCTTGATGACCTGCTTGATGCCGGGATGCCACGCCCGGAGGTCATACATCCCGGGCGGAACGTCTTTGATGGAAAACCGCCCGTTCTCGTCGGTCAGCACGTAGTACGGATTGTCCACGGCAATGGCCCAGCTTTGCATATACGCGTGAAACCCGCATTGCATGACAAACGTCCGGCGTTTCTTGCTCAACTGGAACTGCCGGACCAGGGATTCTCCGGGTCTATGGTCGTGCATCGCATGCAAATCCCCGCGTCGATGACGTTGGTTGAAAGGCAGCGGCGAATTGAACAACACCCGGGTCCCCATAGCGGTCGAGGTCTCGTAGGCCTGGATATCGTGCATCACGGGGTCCATGTTCACCACTTCGATACCATGCCCGCTTCGCACGACGGTCGTAAAGGGCGAAAATCGACAATCCCGCGCTTCGACCCGAGGCACGGAAAGGGAAAACGGTTTACCCTCTTGCACCCCCTCCAGCAGCACGACGACGTTCAGGACCTGGCCATGCTCGTTCACCAGAAAATCACGGAGCAGGCGCCACCCATTGCCGTTGGAGATCCGGCCGCAATATTCGGGGTCAGGAAAAATGACCAGGTTATACGCCTTGGGGTCCGGCACCGCGCCCGACAGGGTGACCGTTCCGCGAACCGCTCCCCCGCCGGCAATCTCTTTGACTTCATACCCCCAAACAGAGGAAACCGGGATCGAGAGGATCAGGCACAAGCCGGTTGCCAGCAAAGATTTCATCTATACTCCTGACCGTTATGGATTCTGCAGCCTGACCGACGGAATAATTTCCACGCCCTCCCCCAGCAACTCCAGGCCGAAGTGGGGATTCTCCTGCATTTCATGCACGCTTCTTCGCTCTTTCACGGATTCATACCGGAAGTCGTGGCTCACCGTACCGTTGGCGGGAACGGTCATCTTCTGCTCCAGGTATTTTTTCATGCCGGCATGCCAGACCGTCAACGTATACTCGCCCGGAGGCACATCCGTCAGTTCAAACCGCCCGTTTTCCTTGGTAATGGCATAATAGGGATTCTTGACCACCACGCCCCAGGAGAACATATAAGGATGAAACCCGCATTGCATGACGAAAAGGTTGCGTCCCTTCCTCAGATGAACTTTCTGAATCATGGGCCTGCCAGGCAAATGCTTATGGCTGTGCAACATGCCCAGGACCTTGTGAAACGGATTCATGGGCAAGGGTCGATTAAACAGCACCCTGGCGCCGCGCGCCCGGGCGGTTTCGTATCCCTGGATGTCGTGCTCAACGGGATCCATATTGATCACCGTAATTTCATCCTGGTCGCGCAACACGTTCACAAAGGGCAGGAAATCGCAGTTAATAGCCTCGATCAGCACTTTGGGCAACCCGAACGGCTTTCCCCTTTCAATCCCGTTCAGCATGACGACCGCGTCTTTGAGGCTGCCGTCCGGACCGATGATGAAATCTTCCACGATCCGCCATCCCGTCCCGGTGGAAATCCGTCCACAATACACCGCGTCCGGGATCGTCACTAAATTGAAGGCCATGGGCCGCGGTTGATCCCCGGTGATCGTGACCTGCCCCCGGATGGTTCCCCCGTTCGTGACCGATATTTCCTCATATGCCCATCCCGGAGACACGAACAACCCCAAGACCAGGCACAACATCCACCTCCCTACTGCCATGAATCCCTCCCTTGACCCGCGATTGCTACCTCTCATCCGATACCCCGAACACCAACGGCTGCAGATTGACGTTCGCGGAAAAAAAACGGGGAAGCCGGCACCCGGCTTCCCCGCCCTTTTCATCCGCTCGCGTGCCCAACGACGTGTTATTTAAACGAGATGGGGCGGACGCTGCCTCGTTCAGGTTGAACCTCCTTGGCTTCCTTGACTCCCGGGGAAGCCCCGCTCAGGGGGAGGATTCGCTGATCGTTCTTCGACAACACGCGGAAATACCCCCATTGACCGGACTGGGAATACGGCAAGCGCGCATTGCTGTACACGTAATCCCCCGGCATGGAATACGGGCCGCCGGCCGAGGGAACAAACGCGTCGATCCCCTCGGACCCGGAAAATTCCACGACGCTGATGTGGTCGGCACCTTCCATGAACGGCTCGATGGGCCACTCATGTTTTTCCAGCGTGAACATGCCGTTTTGCTCGTTGCTGGCGCCAAACACGTGGATCCGAACCGGGTCGCCGGCATGGGCCTCGATAATCGGCGTCGCCGGTTCATTCGGTTCATCCACGTTACAGGGTTGGAACATCCGGCCCAACGAACACCCCTGTTCTTCACGATACAAATAGGGTTCGTTCCGGTAATTGACCCCGACCAACCCGGCCACGTTTTGGACGTACGGCATAAAGCTGGTGCCGATGATGTTGTCTTCATCCTGGAAATACAGGGCCACGTCACGATAATTGGCCCGATGTTCATTTCCGGGGACCGACCGATCGACAATCACGTCGGCGATCCAGCTGTTCTTCTCGGAAATGTCGGCTCCGGTCTTCGGATCACGATACTGCGAACCCTCGGGACCGATCACGACCCCGCCGAACAATCCGTTGCGCGGGTTCATGGCCACGTTACCCCAATCCCACACCAGGGATTGCGTTTCCCCGACGGCCGGATCGGCATAGTAGGTGTAGGTCCGGCTTTCTCCGGGAGCCAAGGTTTGATCCCCCGGATTGTTGCCGAGGTTCACCCCTTGAGAATCCTTGGGATCGAACGCCAGGGAGAAGGCCGAGAACGACGCCCGGCTTTCTTTCATCTTGTTGGTCAGTTTCACTTTCAGACAGTCACCCACGTTGGCCCGCAAGGTGAGCGGCATGGGCTGGAATTCTCCGGAAACCTTCGTCACCTCTTCTTCCAGGACGTAGATTTTGGCATCCGGGTTCCGGACTTCGATCGTCCGCTCAAAGTCCACTTCAATGGCTTCTTCCACGTTGGGATTGAAAGCCATCTGCGGATAATCGATCGCCACCACGTTGAAATTCTTCACCGGGGCATCGGCGGGACATATCGGCAACTGCTTCTTGAGTCCCGGTCCGCCGTACGCCGCATTCGGCAACGGTTTCAAATCCGGCACTTCTTTATCCATGACCCGGATCAAACCCCACGAACCTTCGGACAACTTCGAACTCCGGCCGTTGAAATACATGTAATCACCGGCCTGAAGTCTCGTCCCACCGGCCTGCGGCACAACCAGGTCGTATCGTTCGGCAATGCCGATGTGAATGGAATTTTTCCGGTTGGCGTCACCGGCATAGCGTTCGGTCAGGAAGTTATGACCGGACACGGTAAAGACGTTACTCTCGTTCATCGTCACGTCGATAAGCCGGAAAACGATGGCATCGCCCAGGTACGCCCGCAACGTGACCGTACTCGGATCCCCGTGAATGCTGCTGCTGAACAACTGCGAGGTGTCCGGGTTGTTGGCCAACCGTTGCGCAAAGGGTTCGGCCCGGAAATTCAAGGCGCCACCCGTAGTATGCGTCCCTCCGTTGAGGAACGGCATCGGCGTCATTTTGATCAACTCGTTCGCCGGCATTTGGAAGGACACGGTTCGACCGGCCTCCAACGCCACTTCCACGGGCTGACCCGGAGGATTCCCGGCCGTCACCACGTTGACCGTATGCGGAACCGTATCCATGATTTGCACCATCAACTCACGGAAACTTCCGCTGACTCCATACCCCACGGGCTCAACCGTGTGAATATCCATCACCGGACCGGTCCGTTTGGCTTCACCGGTCGCCGGATCATGCCACGTCGATCCGAACGGCTCGATCAGGAAAGAACACACTGCGCCATGGGGCCACGTGGTTCCGCCGAACGCGTGATCATGACAGAATACGGAACCCACGTCGGCATCCACCCAAAAGCGTTGTCGCACGAATTCCACGGTCACAATGTCCCCGACCGGATGATCATGCTCCAACGGGGTCTTGAAGGTGATCGTCTGCGCCCCGCCACTCGGCGCCGCTTCTCCCCCACCGGACCCGGGCACTTGTAATTGCTGCCCCACGGAAAGCACGTTGGCGTTCGCCAGGCCGTTCATGCTGACCAGGGACGCCACGTCGGTGCCGTGCTGCCTCGCGATCACCCCCAGCGTGTCCCCGGGGTTGACCGTATACATGCCACCGCCACCTGCCGAGGCGGATTCGCCGGAACTCCCGATGGCGACGATCCGCTTGACTTCCGAGCCTTCCACGTTATCCGCCCCCACGAGCAGCACCGTGCCGACGTGATACTGTTTGGCATTCGTCACGTGAATGGTCCGGTCGCCCTTGCCGGCCGCCTTGGTGAATTTCGCGTTCATGGGCACAGGCAACCCCTTGTCCGATTTCTTTTCGAATTGGGTAAAGGGCCGTACGGACTGATCATACGAAAATCCTGAAATCACCCCGTCGGACGCCTGGTTATCGAACTGCACGAAATGGAAGTGCGTGTTGATCTTCGAAGATTGGAAATTCGTAAAGTCGTCGTCCAGCCATTCGCTGGTCAAGGTCCAATCCATACAATCATAAATATTGGAACGGAAGACCAACGGCACCTTCAAATCATTATTGTTCCGAATCGCTTCTTCCTCGTCGTGGACGACGTACAACAACCCGTTCGGATCGACCACGGCCGGCTGATCGCCCTGGGCCGCGGACAATTCGATCGGAAGCTTGATGAAGTGGATGTTGTACTCCTGGGAACCCGCCCGGTCCGGACACAGGCTCCACCGCCCGTTTTCTCCCGGTTTCGCCGGCTTCACGGACGGCTGGCCGTCTTCATCCAGGTGGATCATTTCCAACCACGGAGCCGGATTCCGGTCCGGAGAAAACGGTACCCGTTTGCCGAAGTGAGGCGTCAGCCACGGCCACGCGACTTTGCCCGTCGTCGGCTCGAACCAGATGGGCCGCCGTTTTCCGGCTTCATAGCCCTGCCAGTCCGGATGATACTTGGGATTCTCGGTCGTGCTTTCTTTCTCACTCATCGCACGGTCGCCTTCCCAGGTCCAATCGATCACGGTCGCGTCATACGATTTGAGCTGGCCGATCTCATCTTCCGTGTGACCGGGAAGACCGCGAGTCGGCAACTGCATTTCGACCCAATCGTAAATCCGAACGACGGACGGATTGGCATCCCAATCGGTTTTTTGACTGTTATCGACCAGGTTGAATTTCTTGCCGAACCAACTCACGGTGGTGCCCACCAATTGGTCGGACGTCACCGGCCTGGTAATACGCCCGAGACGATCGGGCAACTCGCGAAGCGGGGCCATCACGTCGTTTTGGATGCCGGGCTCTTGCAGGGTATTGTAAACCCGCCAGTACCCCCACATGCCGGCCACGTAATGGTGCGCCACGTGACAATGAAACAGGAAGTCACCGGCCAGATATTGACACAGCCCCGATCCGCACTCGGTTTCCAGATCCAGCGCTTCGGACGGCCCGATCACTTCCACGTCCACCCGGTCCGTCTTGGCACGGATGAGCGGATACTTCACGGGGCCGTTCTGCCCCTTGTGCCACATCGGCATCTGATCCACCGCCCGCGGGCTTCGGGTCCACCGGATGGCTCCGCCATGGGGATGGTGGGAATGGAAGACTTCCGACCCGCCGTGAACCAGCCGGTACTTCGCGGGATCGCCCAGATAACTCCGTGGGATCGTGGGACCGGCGTCACCGAAGGTATAGGAACTGTAAGCCATGGATTCATCTTCAAAACCGAAATACTCATGTTGCACGTGCATGTTGTTGATACCGAACGGTTCGCTCCGGTAGTTCAACGCCCTGGCCCCGGGCCGGTAGGCATCGGTCAACGGATCACGTTGCGGCAGGAAGTCTCCATGTTTGTTCACCGGACGGAAGGCTTCATCACCCACTTCGTGATAAATCAACACGAATTCCCGGAAATCCGGGCCCATACCGTTTTGGATAATCGCTTGCCAGCCACTCGGCATCTCGGGAGCCGGACCCGTGCCCAGAGGATCCAAATACTTGGACCCTGCCGGTTCCACCACAAACACCCCGAACAGACCCATCACGGTCAACTCACGGTCATTACTGTAACTGTGGAATTGCCGCCCGCCTTCCTGGGTATCGGGATGGATATACCATTCCATCTCAACGGGCGTGGTTTCACAATTTTCTTCGCAATCTTCATCCGGACCATAGGCGATGGCATCCGGGTTGGTCGTCGTCGCGGGTTGGCCGGTTTTGCTCACGACCATGCTGGACCCATTGACGTGAAGGCTCACGTCTTCACCGAATTCCAACTGGTTCCGTAGCGTGACCTTCACGCAATCACCCTGGTTGCCGCGAATCACCAACGGTTGGATATATTGACCCTGGATCCCGTTCTTGACGCCGCCGGGATTATGGTGTCCTTCTTCTTCACGAGCTTCCGCGTTCTTGGCTTCCTCTTCCCGGACGTTCTCGATATTCTCCGTCAGCGCGTACATGTAGCCGGGATAATAATCCAGCCATTGATTCAACGTGATTTCCACGTTGATGGCGGAAATATCGTAATGCTTCACCGGAGCCGTGGCCGGGCATTTTCCACCGCCCGTCATCGCGACCGGTTCGATGTCGCCATCGGAAGCCAACAGGTAGTTGCCTTTGCCGGCACCGTATTGATGCATCATGGACATGGTGTCGAAGCCGCCCGTGGGGGATTCAGCCATTTCTTCCTGCATTTGCTGCATCAACCGCTCATGCTGCTTTTCAACGAGCGCGGCGCGTTCGGCTCTCCCCTCTTGGGCATTTTCAACGATGGTCTGCCCTTTGAGGCGCTCGGCCCACTCAGGGGACTGGTGATTCATCCCCGAGGTCTGGATGACTGCGGCCGAATCGGAAACGTCGGATTCGGCGTTGGCAAGAGGAAGCAAAAAGCACGCCAGGGCTATCAGGCTTCCCCCGGCCAGAACAGCAAATCGCTTCATGGATAAAGGATTGAAATAAACCATGGAACCGCCTCCTTCAGATAGTAAACTCCAGTTCTAGGCAGGAAAATGTGCGTAATAGTCGCAGGTTACTCCCAAGCTGTCACGGAAAGCAGAAAGTTACTGAAAAAAACCCGGAAGTGTCAAGGGTGCCGGACCGAGAAACCGGGCAACGCGCCCTACCCTGCCTCCTGCCCGGTTTCCGACAGAAGACAGCGGCGGAAGGCCTCGCTCACCGCTTGCGTCACAGGTCCAGGCACGCGGTCTCCCACCGGAACGCCGTTCAGCGTGGAAACCGGCAGCACCTCGATCGTCGTCCCGATCAGGAACAGTTCATCGGCCCGGGTCAGTTCCTCCTCGGGAACCTCCCGTTCTTCGACCACGATGCCGTTTTTTCTCGCCAGATCCAGGACCACGGCCCGGGTGACACCGGCCAACAATTGATCACTCAACGGAGGCGTGACGATTGTCCCATTTCCGACCAGGCATACGTTGCTGGAACAGCCCTCCGTGACCAACCCGTCCTTCACCAAAATCGCCTCACGGGCGCCGGCATCGCTCGCTTCCTGTTTGGCCAGGACATTGGCAAGCAAATTCAAACTCTTGATCGAACACCGGCCCCACCGGAGATCGGGCAGGGTGACCGCCGGGACGCCCTGCCGTTGAAGCGCGCCGTCCGGCTCGGGGATTTCCCGAAACGTCATCACCACCGTGGGCTTGTCCGGGCTCGGGAAGAGATGGGATCGAGGAGCCACCCCGCGGGTCAACTGGATATACACCAGACACGCGGCACAATCACTTCGTCGGACGCCTTCACGGATCAACGCCTCCCAGTCGGTTCGGGAAAGCGGGACCGGGATGGACACCGCCCGGGCACTCGACTCCAATCGCAAGAGGTGGTCATATAGCCGGAAAGGAACTCCGCCATAGGTCCGGACCACTTCATAGACGCCGTCGCCGAATTGAAAACCCCGGTCCTCGATCGAGATGGTCGCCTGTTCAATCGGAGAAAACTGCCCGTTGACGTATGCGATGGTGGGCATAAGGGGACCGAACGTCAGGAACCCGGCTCCTGCACGTGGACCAGGAACACCCGCCGGGCTTCGGCCGTAAATTTCCAGGCCATCCGTTTCTGAAATTCCAGACGGTGCGTCCCGGGTTGGAGCGGCGCAAATTCGAATTGACGCTTCCCGGAGTCAACCGCATTATTGCTGGTGGTCCGGAAAAACTCGTCCGCCGTCAAGACGAGTTGACTCGGGTCATACGAAGGCACCCACTGCTCGCCCCGCGTCCGGTCCTCCCACAGATTGACGGTCAACGGTACACCGACCGTGGCATACAGCGGTTTGCTATCGGATCGTTCTTCAGCCATCTGACTGTCTATTCCCGGTTAGGCTCATCTAGAAGTCCCTGCACGTGGAACTGACGAAAACCTCGCCATCCTGAACCCGCACGTCATAGGTCGCGACGCACTGCCCGCCTCCATCCGTCCCGAACCCGTTTCGCACGTCGAATTGCAAATCATGCCAGGGACATCCTATCACGTACCCTTTCAACTTGCCTTTATGGAGCGGCCCCCCCTTGTGCGGGCAGATGTTGTTGATCGCAAAAAGTGTCCCGGACACGTTGAAGAGCGCAATGGTCTTGCCGTTGACCTTGACGGCTTTCGAGGCACCCGGCGGCACATCCTCCGCCTTGCCGATCCGCACGAAGTTGTCCGGTGATGGAGAGTCCATGATAGGCTCAAGCCTTCCCGTCAATCCCTTCCCTGACAGCCTACATCCGCAAGGCAAAGACGAGTTCCTGCCCCAATGCCACTTCGGCCCGATCCACAAATCCGCTGTTCGCCTCGATCAGATACCGCGCCCGTTCAGAGGGCGGTCCATACCACTCGCAGGGATCGCTCGCACACGGGACCGCGGTTTCGACGATATGCACCACGTGCTTACTTTCATTCACCCAGACTAAATCCACGTTGAACTGATATTGTTTCGTCCAGACCTTATGAAGACCGGACTCCTCGAACAGAAGAATGATGCCCCGATCGTCCGGCAGCGTCTCCCGGAACGCCAACCCGAACAACAACTTTTCCGGAGTCTCGGCCACCTCTGCCTGAAGCTTGCTCCCGCTGGGGAACCGGACCTCGATGATTTCCGTTCCTTTGGGAGCATTAAACATCAACGCCCCCGAGATCAACAACAGCGCCATCAGCACAAGAAACACAATGCGCTTTTTGTTCGGGGTCAACGGAGCTTCTGCCGCACGAGTCTTTTTTGTGCCCATAGTTGGCGCCTGCCGTTTTCTCTCTCCTCCACGTGGGAGGGGGCTGGGGTGAGAGGGCATCCAGCAACCCGCGAACCCTTCTCCCTGATATAGCAGGCTCTCGAAACAGATGTCCAACGCAAAAAGAGTTGGCGCGGCTGAATCGATCCTGCCTCCTCTCTCCCAGGCAAACTCCCAATAACACCATTTACCATTTGTCCGATATAATTTATAGTGTCACATAGAGACTTCTCAAAACCTCCCCGCCTTTCACCTTCGACCAGGAGGATGTCGCCATGAAGAAAAGAGCACTCAGAATCTTCCTCATTGCAGGCATGGCCCTGTCCCTCTCATTTTCCATTTCGACAGGCACGTCATCCGCGGTCATGCCCATCACCATCGACCATTTTGTCGCCAACCTCTTTCCTGAGGCCAGTCACTATTTTTGGGTGGTGAACGACAGCAAAAAGGAGACTCAACGGGAAACGATCGTGGATATCAATACCTTCGTCACTCAAAAGGAAGGGGCGACGCCTACGGAAGACCGCTTCTTACTGCTGTTTCTCGATGGGCAGATTTTGGCCGCCCAAAATATCCCCCTCAATGCAATAGTCGACTGCGAGCCGGATGAAGAAAAAGTGTAAGGCCCCGAGATCAGCCGTTAGCATATCAGACGTAAAAAAAAGCCCCGTTCCGTGAATATGGAACGGGGCTTTTTTGCCCACAAATTGGGGATTTGCTCTTACTTAAAGATCACGAGATGCGAACTCAGATGAGCCGCATGAAGCTGACATTTGACCTTCATATTCCTAGCGGCGGTCACAAACGTCAGGTCGCTCATGGGGATACCGATATACTTGGTTTCCCCGGGCTTCAGAACAATTTTGACCTGCAACGACGTGGGACCGGCGAAAGCCGAATCGGCCGAAAGGCTGAACCCATGGTCACCATCCAAGGCATTGGTGACTTTGATCAAAACGGGCTGACCTCTCCGGCCCAACGTTCCCTGGTTTCTCAAATCCAGAATCGCGGTTCCGGGATACCAGGCTTTTTTCCCGCCGATCATCAAGGCAGTGTATTCCAGATCGACGTCGAGACTTGTAAAGGGTTGACCAACGATGGACCCGGTTGCAAGGTCGCCGACCATCGCTCCACCGGATTGCAAGGCAAGCGCGACTGAAGAACCGGCTGCCACCAGAATGAGACTGAAAAGGACGGATAGAAGCACCTTGTGCATTGCCTACCTCCTCACTATAAAAATGACGTTAATAAAAAAGTGCCGCTAAAAAACATCAAGGCCACTCACGTTTTCAAAAATCCCACTAGTCTGCACCACGTTCTTGCGAAGTGAATGCGACTTATAGCACATGCCGCAATAGGACGCAAGGCTGTTTTTAAAGTGAATTCTGCGATGAATATACCAGAGTGACGAGGACAAGGGAATAGACCGGCACCCAGCCTGCCCGCCCCATGACTTTTCCCTTGCATCGTTGTCGTTCCGGAAGTAGAGTGAAGGCGTCGTGAATGGTGCGTTCTATTGTGATGCGACAGCCGTGAAAGTCCTCCTTCCCGTTACCCTGAGCCTGCTCGTCTCCATCATTCCGCCTCTTTTACACATGCTGCCGGAGGCCACGGCCTTTTCCATCGAACAACCGAAAAACGGCAGCATCCACTCGTCAAACAAACCCATTTCAGTCGTCCTCGATCTGGGGGCGACAACGGGCATTACCAAAGTCAGCTTCTATTGGTACGAGGAACAGGAAGACATGCTCAAGGCATTCATCGAGGAAAAGTTGGCCGGTGTCACCACCGACCCGCCGTTCGGAGCGAACCTGCGACCGCCTCAAGCAGCCACGGGCATCTATCGCCTGCTGGCCGTGGCCGAACTGGAAAACCGGCAATCCGACGACGAGGAATGGGCGGTCTTCGACGAGGTGCTCCTCCACATCCAACCCCATGGCTCGTTGGAAGAAATCGATTTTCAAACGAATAAACCCTTGAAATTCGGGCGAGCGAGTGCCGTTCGGGTCTATGACCAACTGGACTTTCTGGGAAAGTTTATCGACCTTCCCGTGGTGGGACGTTTTTCAGACGGCGCGACGCGGTCCATTCGCAGCGCAGTTTCGGGGACGACCTATCATGTCGACGATGAATCCGTGATCACCATTAACAAGAACGGACGGCTTCGGCTGGTCGGAAACGGCGCCACGACCGTAACCGTGAAAAATAACGGGGTCGAAAAGAAGTTGGACGTCCTCGTGGAGGTCAATACCGAACCGAACCAGCCACCCTTAGCCGACCCGGGTCCTACCCGGACCGTGTATTCCGGCGAGACGGTCCTGCTCAACGGCCTCACAAGCTATGACCCGGAAGGAGGCTCCCTGCAATACTCCTGGTCGCAAATTCGAGGCAGCAAGATCGACCTGCTCGATCCCGATTCGGCAAAAGCCCGCTTTTTCGCGCCGTTCGTGGTTGAACCCCGTCTCTTTCGCTTCACCCTCAGGGTGACGGACATCCAGGGGGCCGACAGCGTGCCTGCCGTGATCGACATCATGGTGGAGCCGTAACGTTACAGCACGATTTGCGAGTCTGCCGGACGTTCCCCTTGACGGGCTTTGTCCAACAACGCCGGGTCCACGAAGATAGGAGTACCGAAATGGATCGCCAAGGCAATCCCGTCAGAAGAACGACAATCGAACACTCGGGTTTGGCCGGCGACGGCCATTGTCAACTCACCGTAATAGACCTGTTCTTTCAGGCTGATCCGGACTTGCACGACCGTCATGCCGTAGGTCTGCAAAATGGTGTGCATGAGATCATGAGACAACGGGCGCGGAGATTTTTTCCCGGTCAGCGCTCCCTGAATGGACCCCGCCACCGTCGGGTCCACAAAAATCGGGATGACGGATTCCTGTGCCGTCAATAACACCACGGGTCCGACCTCCGACCAGACGACCTTCACGTCATCGACCTTGACCGGCTCGGGAGGAGAAAGGGATTGTGCCTGAACCTGGGCAACGCAGGCCGCCAGACATCCGACGATCAGCAACAACAGTTTGAGGAGATGTCGCATGATGTACTCCTTTAGGAGGACCTCTGCTCCCCGATTAGAGGTCCCTTGGTATTTCGTGCACGCATTATCCCGCCACGAACGGGTTAGACTCCCGTTCAAGTCCGATCTGCGTAGCCGGGCCGTGTCCGGGAATGACGCGAGTGGCGGGATCCAGGGAAAACAATCGCTCCCGGATGGAAGACTGGATGGCACGCGCGTCGCCTCCCCACAAATCCGTGCGTCCGATCCCGCCGCGAAACAGGGTATCGCCCGACAGGAGCAACTGCTGGCCGGCAATGTAGAAACTGAGAGACCCGGGCGTGTGTCCCGGTGTATGTAACGCCTGGGCGGAGACGCTCCCGAATGACACCGTCTCCTCGTCTTGGAGCCAACAATCCGGATCCGGTGCGGGGATATACGGCACCCCGAAAGCCCGGCATTGAACGTCAAGCATCTTCCACAACGCCTCGTCATGAGGATGCAAGCACAGCGGCGCCCCGGTGGCTTTCTGAATGTCTCCGGAAGCCAAAAAATGATCGAAATGAGCGTGGGTGTGCAGGATCCGAACGACCGTCAGTCCGAGACGCAGCACTTCGGCAAGCAGTTGCTCGGGATGACCTCCCGGATCGACAATGATCGCCTCGCTGGATTCAGGGTCCCCTAAAATGGAACAATTACACCCGAGGGGAGGAACCGCAAAGGTTTTTAAAATAACATGCTGCACAAAACCTCTTCCCCTTGCCGGCTCGTAGCCGCCGCCGGATTTGCATTCGTTCTTGAAGAAACCTACAATTCCAAAAACGGAGTCGAGTTTCGCAGTGAAGTGTACCATTTTCTCTTCGGAAAAAGCGCCTACAAGGAACTGATACCTGTTGTGATGCTCGAGCAACCAACCATGCCAAACCTGAACCGGCATCTGATCCGGGTCTCCCTCATAAGCTTTGCCTGGGTCTTGTTGGCCGGATGCCCGCCCGACAACACGCCCCTCATCGAGGAAAACGAACAGCTTAAAAAACAAATCGTCAAACAAGAGAGCTTGATGACGACCCTTCAGGAAGGGAACCGGGTCCTGCAGGAACAAATCGATCGGCTCAATCAGGAACTTCGAGAGAACGAAAACGCGTTCGGGAAACAACTCGAACGTGCGCAGCAAACAGGGCAGGGCCTCTCCACGGAAAAACAAAACCTGCTTCAACAAGTCGCGGCGTTGACCAACAAGAATCGAAAACTGAACGCGGACGCCAAGAAACTGCGCAAGCGATTCGAACGCGTGCAACAAACAGGGCAGGGCCTCTCCACGGAAAAGCAGGACCTACTCCAACAAATCACGACCTTAACGCAAGAAAACCAGAAACTGCACACGGCCGGCCAAAAATTCAAAAACGATGCCCAATGGCTGCGCAAACAACGAGAACTTGTTCGGCAATCCCTTCAAGTCAACAACCGGGAGGTGAAGGCGAAAACACTGTCGCACAAATTGCCGGACGTGACCAAAGCCGCCTTGCAGTCTTTGGCGAACAATGGATACACATTGATGGCGAAAATGGAAACCGACCAAAAATCGGTATTTATCACGGAACGGAAAACCTCACCCTCATCCTCGCTCGAGGTACCCGGTTACCGGAACCAATACCTGATGGAATTAGAAGCTCAACCCGACAACGAGACCACCCTGAAGGTCAAGGCCCAGTATGAAGAAATGACGCCGGGGGGGACGATCATTGAGGTTGGCGAAGAAGAAATCACGGAGATCGAACGTCGTTTGATTCAGGTCATTCGGCAAATCCTCGATCATCCGGAAGAAACAGCTCCGCCCAAGGCCATCGACCAACGATCTGAGGATTCGGAACCGGACGACTCCTAGCCTCCCCTGACCCGGGTCTTTCCTTTGTCTGACAAGAGCCTTTTCCGTCTGTCCTTCCCGACTTGATCGAGGATGACAGAAGAAGAAGTTATTGACGCGAAATCAAGGTTCTTGTAACGCGCTGAAGCGGAAAAAGGAGTCAGGAACGAGAGCGGGACGCAACGGCCAGGCTGCTCCCCGCTCTGAGGTAGGCATCGATCCCTGCAGCGGCCTTGCGACCCTCTGCAATGGCCCAAACAATCAGCGAGGCCCCGCGTTTGGTATCCCCGGCGGCAAAGATCCCTTCTTTGGTGGTCATGAAATTCCCGTCCACGGCCACGTTCCCCCGAGCGTCGTACTCCACGCCCAGGCTGTCCAGCAGCCCGTTCTTGACGGGCCCGGTGAAGCCCATGGCCAGGAGAACCAAATCAACGTCCATCTCGAACTCGGTTCCGGAGACCGGGATGAACTTTCCCCCTTCAAACGAGACTTGATGAGCGTGTAGCTTCCTGACGCGGCCGTTGTCGCCGGAAAACTTCGTGGTCGAGACGCTCCACTGCCGGTCGCAACCTTCTTCATGGGCATGGGAAGTACGAAGCTGCATGGGCCACAGGGGCCAAGGCGTGGATTCCGCACGATCAGGAGGCGGCTCCGGCAACAATTCGAACTGATGCACGGATTGACACCCCTGGCGATGCGCCGTTCCCAAACAGTCGGATCCGGTGTCACCCCCACCGATAATCACCACCCGTTTATTCTTGGCGGTGATCTGTTCGACCGGCAGGCTGTCCCCGGCATTCACCTGGTTCTGTTGGATCAGATACTCCATGGCAAAGTGGACCCCGTTCAGTTCACGACCGGCCACCGGCAAATCACGCGGGTATTCAGCCCCCAGCGCCAGGCACACCGCATCGAACTGCCGGGCCAGGGCGTCCGCCGTGACGTCCATGCCGACGTTCACGTTGGTTTCGAACGTCACGCCCTCCGTGATCATCTGGTCCAGCCGCCGGTCGATGACCCACTTTTCCATTTTGAAATCCGGAATGCCGTAGCGCAGCAACCCGCCGATGCGGTCCGCTTTTTCGTACACGGTGACACTGTGGCCCGCCCGGGCCAATTGTTGAGCCGCTGCCAAGCCCGCCGGCCCTGACCCGATAATCGCCACGGTCTTACCTGTTTGGGCCACCGGCATGACCGGTTCGATCCAATGTTCATCGAACCCGCGATCGATGATGTTCCATTCAATGACACGGATGGAGACGGGGTCGGCATTGATCCCGAGGACGCACGCTGATTCGCAAGGCGCCGGACACAACCGGCCGGTGAATTCGGGGAAATTATTCGTCGAATGGAGGGCCTTGAGGGCATCCTTCCACCGGCCGCGATTCACCATGTCATTCCACTCGGGAATCAGGTTGATCACCGGGCATCCGGTGTTGCCCTGGCAAAACGGCACTCCACAATCCATGCACCGTCCGCCCTGGTTGCGCAGCTTCTCCTCGGGGAACGGTTCATACATTTCCTTCCAATCCAACACCCGCAACTCGACCGAACGCCGGGTCGGCGTCTCCCTCGCAAAATGCATGAACCCGCGGGGATCAGCCATGAGCCACCGCCTCGTGCTCCCGGGGTCCTTTTCTCAGCGCCGCTTTGCGTTCCGCCAGGACGCGCTTGTAATCCAACGGCATCACCTTGACGAAATGGGGAAGCATCATGTGCCAGGAGTCCAAAATCATCCGGGCCTTGCGACTTCCCGTATAGTGCAGGTGATTCTCGATCATGGTCTTCAGGATCTGCACGTCTTCGGGCTCCACGACCTTTTCCAATTCCACCATCCCGAGATTGCACCGGGATTCGAATTTACCATCCTCATTCCAGACGTAGGCTTCCCCACCCGACATGCCGGCGGCAAAGTTGCGACCGGTGTCGCCCAACACCACCACCACGCCTCCGGTCATGTACTCGCACCCGTGATCCCCGGTTCCTTCGATGACCGTGCGGACGCCGCTGTTTCTCACCGCAAACCGTTCCCCGGCCGTCCCGTAAAAATAACACTCGCCACGCGTGGCCCCGTACAGCGACGTGTTGCCGATCAGAATCGTGTCTTCGGGCTGGAACGTGGCGCCTTGCGGCGGCGTGACGATAATCTTGCCGCCGGAGAGCCCCTTCCCCAGATAGTCGTTCGACTCCCCTTCAAGACGAAGCGTGATGCCCTTGCCCAAAAAGGCGCCGAACGATTGGCCGGCGGACCCCTTGAAGTTGATGGTGATAGTATCGGCGGGCAATCCCTCTTCCCCGTATTTCCGGGCGATACGACTGGACAGGATCGTTCCGGTCGTCCGGTCGGTGTTCCGGATCGGTAAATCCAGCGTCACCTTTTCCTGCCGTTCGATGGCCGGCTCACACAGTTGCACCAATTTCTGATCCAATACCTTATCCAACCCGTGATCCTGCGGCTGGACGTTGTACGTCGCCACCTCGGACCCGACGTCCGGCTTCCACAAGAGGACCGACATGTCCAAGCCGCTTGCCTTCCAATGGTCGATGGCTTTTTGCACTCGTAATTTGTCACTGCGACCAATCATCGCCGGGAACGTGCGGAATCCGAGTTTCGCCATCAACCCTCGCACCTCTTCCGCCACGAAGAAGAAGAAATTCACCACGTGCTCCGGTTGACCGGCAAACCGCTTGCGAAGTTCGGGGTCCTGGGTCGCAATGCCAACCGGACAGGTGTTGAGATGACATTTCCGCATCATGATGCAGCCTTCGACAATCAACGGCGCGGTGGAAAATCCGAACTCCTCGGCCCCGAGCAACGCCGCCACCACCACGTCACGGCCGGTTTTCATCTGTCCGTCGGTTTCGACTTTGATGCGACCCCGCAAGTCGTTGAGCACGAGGGTTTGGTGAGTCTCCGCCAAACCCAATTCCCAGGGAACCCCGGCATACTTGATCGACGACAGGGGAGACGCCCCCGTGCCGCCGGCATCACCACTGATCAACACCTTGTCGGCGTGCGCTTTGGACACTCCCGCGGCGACCGTGCCCACACCGACTTCCGCGACCAGCTTCACGGACACGTCCGCGTCGGGATTCGAGTTTTTCAAATCGAAAATGAGTTGGGCCAGGTCTTCGATCGAATAAATGTCATGATGCGGCGGCGGCGAAATGAGCCCCACGCCGGGCGTGGAAAACCGCATCCTGGCAATGACTTCGTCCACCTTGTGACCGGGCAGTTGGCCGCCTTCCCCGGGTTTGGCCCCCTGCGCCATTTTGATCTGCAATTCCTTCGCATTGACCAGGTAATGTGCCGTGACCCCAAACCGTCCCGAGGCCACCTGTTTGATGTACGAATTCTTCGAATCGCCGTTCGGCAATGGGATAAAGCGTTGGGAATCTTCTCCTCCTTCACCCGTATTGCTCTTGGCGCCGATCCGGTTCATCGCAATTGCGAGCGTCTCATGGGATTCCTTACTGATGGCCCCATACGACATGGCGCCGGTGGTAAACCGCTTCACGATCTCCCGGGCGGGCTCCACTTCCTCCAACGGCAAGGGCTCAGGCAGACATTTGAAATCAAACAGACCGCGCAGATTCGACCGGCGTTGGGTTTCGTCATTCACCAGTCGAGCATAGGCTTCGTAGGTTTCGGCATCGTTGGTGCGGGTCGCGTGCTGCAGCGTGTAGATAGTCTCCGGGTTCCAATTGTGATGCTCGCCCTGAATGCGGTAATGAATCTCGCTGCCGAAGTCCAACTGCCGGATGGGCACCGGTTCATACGCGGCGCGATGACGCCGCAGGGTTTCGTCGGCGAGTTCCCGCATGCCGATACCCTGAATGCGTGAGGGCGTGCCCGTGAAGTACCGGTTCACCAGTTCATCATTCAGCCCGACGGCTTCGAAGATCTGCGCGCCGCAATAGGACTGCACCGTGGAAATGCCCATTTTCGAAAAAATCTTGAGCAGGCCCTTGTTGACGGCCTTGATGAATTTCCCCGACGCGGTTTCCGCGTCGATGCCTTCCGGCAAAAAGCCTTCGCGTTCCAGATCCCTGTAGGTTTCAAACACGAGGTACGGATTGACCACGCCGGCACCGTATCCGATCAAACACGCAAAATGATGCGTGTCTCGCGGCTCACCGGTCTCAAGAATCAGGCCGACCTCCGTTCGCGTGGCCTCACGCACCAGATGATGGTGCACCGCGGCAATTCCCAATAAGCTGGGAATGGCCGCCCACTCCTCGTTGACCCCGCGATCACTCAGGATCAGAAATTTAAAGCCCTGCTGAATGGCCCCGGACGCCTCCCGGCACAGTTGGTCCACGGCCACCCCCAACCCGTCGGGTCCGTCGGCCACGCGGAACAACAGAGGCAACGTCTTGCTGACGAAATGGGGATCTTCGATTTCCCGGATCTTCTGCAACTGCGCGTTCGTCAGAATCGGCTGCTGAACCTTGATCCGGCGACAGGCCTCCGGCCTCTCGGCCGACAGATTGGGTTTCGGTCCGATGCTCGTGACCAGCGACATGACCAACTGTTCCCGGATGGGATCGATGGGAGGATTCGTCACCTGGGCAAAGAGTTGCTTGAAATATTTGGACAACAGGAGCGGGCGGCTGGACAGCACCGCCAAGGGCGTATCCGTCCCCATGGACGAAATAGGCTCTTCGCCGTTGATCCCCATCGGCGACAACACCATCTTGATTTCCTCGATGGTATAGCCGAACACCTGCTGTCGTTGGCGCAGAGTCGGGTGATCGGGTTGAGGCACGCTCAACGGTTCCGGCAGCTCATCCAACGACACCCGATACTGGGTCACCCACGAGCGATACGGCTTTCGCCCGACCATTTCCGCCTTGATTTCCTCGTCGTCGATAATGCGGCCCCGCACCGTGTCCACCAGGAACATGCGCCCGGGTTGAAGCCGCCCTTTTTCACGAATGTTTTTCGCGTCGGTCGGCAAGACCCCGGCCTCGGACGCCAGGACGACCAGATCGTCCGTGGTCACTTGATACCGGCAGGGCCGCAACCCGTTCCGGTCCAACGTCGCACCGATCAGTTTGCCGTCCGTAAACGCCACGGCTGCCGGGCCGTCCCAGGGTTCCATCATCGCGGCGTGATATTCATAGAAGCCCCGCCGGTTCAAATCCATGTGCGGGTTCCCGACCCACGGTTCTGGAATCAACATCATCATGGCATGTGGCAGGGACCTGCCGGCCATGACGAGAAACTCGACCGCATTATCCAGGCACGCCGAATCGCTTTGTTCCTCGTACACGATGGGATAAAGTTTTTCGAGGTCTTCGCCGAACAGGTCGGAGGCCAGGCGCCCTTGACGCGCCCTCATCCAATTGACGTTGCCCCGCAACGTATTGATTTCCCCGTTGTGCACGACGTACCGGTAGGGATGCGCTAACGACCACGTGGGGAACGTATTCGTACTGAAGCGGGAGTGCACGAGCCCCAAGGCAGAAACCATGCTGGCATCAGTCAGGTCCGGAAAAAAACTGCCGAGTTGCTCCGGCAACAGCATGCCTTTATAGACGATGGTGTTGGCAGAGAGACTGCAGATGTAGACTCGACCACGTTCCACCAACGCGGACTCGCGAATCGCCCGGGCAATCCGTTTCCGAACGACGTACAACTTCCGTTCAAACTGGGCCTCGTTCAGGATATCGCGCGCGATGAAGAACTGCCGGATGTGAGGAAGGGTCTGTTGTGCCAGCGCGCCGACGTAATCCAGCTTCACCGGCACGTCACGCCAGCCCAGAAACCGCAACCCTTCCTCACGAACGATCGATTCAAAGAGCCCTTCACATTGCCGGCGAAGCGGTTCATCCTGCGGCAGGAACACCATGCCCACCCCATAACCACCCGATTCGGGCAGTCGCAGGCCGGCGTCCTGACAGGCACGCCTGAAAAATTCATGAGAGACTTGCAGAAGAATGCCCGCCCCGTCGCCGGTACACGGATCGCAACCCTGTGCCCCGCGATGGTACAAGTTCCTCAACACGTCCAACGATTGTTCGATGATCTTGTGTGACCGGTGCCCTTTGATGTTGACGACAAAG
The DNA here is from genome assembly GCA_002238765.1 of Nitrospira sp. bin75. Classification (GTDB taxonomy): domain Bacteria; phylum Nitrospirota; class Nitrospiria; order Nitrospirales; family UBA8639; genus Bin75. The sequence goes on along the minus strand of MPMZ01000004.1, from coordinate 11,675 downwards.
CCAATGCCGCACCCGTCCTTTTCGAATCGCGGGTCATAGAGCCCCTGTTTGGGGGGCAGTCCGTATGAGGGTCGTTGGCGGCTCATCAACAATCAGGGATTCTCTCATCCACTCTCTTCACGAGTCGGGTCGCTCATGCTCTCTCAACCCCGCCTCAACGGTCATTTCGCCTGACTCATGAACAGAAAAAAAGGAAGGCCGCGGAGAAACAGGGACAAGAGGGAAATCTACTGGATACGGGGAAAAAGTGTCAAGACAAGATCCCGTGAAACCACGCAGTGACTCCCGCCGGAACTCATCCGATCATCGATACCGACGAACACCCGGCGTCGCCTCCTGGGCGGCCACAACGGCCCGCCCCGACAATCTTGACAAACACCGGACCCTCCCCTAGGATCGCTGAAATGGCGAGCGGACAACCAGTCGTTCAACGTTCCCTGACGATGGACGAGATATGGGATCTGTATCGCCGGGACCTCGAAGAAATCGAATCACACATCCGTCACAACCTCAATTCCGATGCTCCGCTCATCAACGAAATTTCCGCCCATATTCTCGACGGTGGCGGCAAACGCATACGCCCTCTCCTGTTGAGTCTCTGTGCCCGGCTGACGGGCTACGTCCCCAAAGACGACCTGGTGCTCGGCAGCCTCATCGAGTTCATCCACACGGCGACCCTGCTTCATGACGACGTGCTGGATGAAGCGGCTCTTCGCCGGGGGCGACCGACGGCCAGACGTATTTGGGGCAATCGGGCCAGTATCCTGGCCGGAGACTACCTGTACTCACGGGCGATGCATCATATTGCCGCGTTCAAGAACCACGACGTGAATGATGCCATGGCCCTGGCCTGCAGGAGATTGGCGGAAGGGGAAATTCTTCAACTGTGCGCCAACCGGCAACCGCTGTTGTCCGAATCGGAGTATCTGCGGATCGTCGAGTACAAAACCGGCGCCTTGCTGGCGGCCGCGTGCAAGGTGGGCGGCCTGATGGGAGGAGTCTCCCCGCTGCAAGCGGAAGAACTGTATCAATTCGGGCTGAACCTGGGGATTGCCTTTCAATTGGCCGACGACTGGCTCGATTATACGGCCGATGAAAAGAACCTCGGGAAAACCCTCGGACAAGACCTGATGCAGGGGATGGTCACCCTGCCGCTGATCCACGTGTTGCCGTGCCTGCCGGCTGACGACCGGCGGACCCTTGTCGGCAACATCGAACGCAACGCCGTCGAAGAAGGGGATTTGCTTCAGCTCACCGCACACATGCATCAGCATGGGTCGCTCCGGTACACCGGGGCTCGTTCACGGGAATACATCGACGCCGCGCTCTCGAATCTCACCGCTTTTGAAGACTCCACGGCCAAGCGCGCGCTCATCGTCGTGGCCGATTACATGGTCAACCGCGACTGCTGAGACGTATCCCCGAACTCATCGAAAGAGTCCTTGCAGGTCGGGTTACGCCCTTCGACAAGCCTGTCCTGAGCGTAACGGAGTGGAGTCGAAGGGAGCTTGCCGAAGGGCTCAGGGCTAACCCGGCCCGCCCTCTCGCCCCCTTATGAAGTCGTGGCAAGCGCAGTCCTGCCCCGCAGCACGGCCAGAAAGACGAGCCCGATGAGAATCCACACGATTTCGCGGATCCGGCGGATCACGGCAAAGGTGATCCCCGTCACCTCGCCGTACCCCAAGGCCACCAATAAGAAGAGATACCCGCCTTCCTGCGCCCCCAGACCCCCGGGAATAAACGACACGCTTCCCTTGATCAGCACGGCAATCGCGGCGATGGCGAAAGACGCCAGCCAGCCGACCTCCGCGCCCAGGAAATAGAGAATCGCATACACCTCAAACAGTTCCGTCACCCACGCGACAAAGTGGATGCCCAGCGACAACAGGGACGAACGGCGGCGCTCCCGGTAAAAGGTTCGAATCGTGTGATCCAACTCCAACAACTGCGGCCGCGCAGCCTCCAGTCGTTGAGACCGAATCCCGCACGTGTCGGCCACCGTCAACAGCCCTCTTCCGATTCCATAGCGCTGGAGAAAGACAAACAGGAGGACGCCGAAGCCAAGCAGGCCCAGGGTGACGAACGCCATCAGGACGTTGTACTCGCCCGCCCCGAGAAGCCACAACGTCACACCCAATCCCAACAACATGAAGAGGATCTGGGCAATGACCATGATGGTCTTGGCCGTCACCACCGAGGCCAGCCCTTCGACCATGGGGACCTCATAGCGCGTCAGCAGGTACGCCTTCACGGGCTCGCCGCCGAGCATGGCCGTCGGTGTCGTCACGTTGATGGCTTCACCGGCCATCCGCACCATGAACAAGCGGACAAACCCCACCCGGCCCGCCCACTGACCAAGGGTCAGGGACCAACCGAACGTATCGAGCAGATACACCACCAGGCGCAGGAGGAGAATCACGCAGAACGCGACGAACCCGACGCGTTCCACCGTCTCCCAGACTTGAGACAGGCCGATATGCCAGATCAACCCGCCCAAGACCACGAGACCCACGGCAAGAAGCAACCATCGAATCATGCTGAGCCGAAGCATTAGTAGTCGTCATCCTGAACGAAGTGAAGGATCTCGTAGTTGAAGTGCTTGGCTGTCGATGGAGAGATTCCTCGCTTCGCCCGGAATGACAAATGACGGTGCCGCCGACCGGTTTCGCAGGTCAGGATCGCTGAAAGGAACGCACTCGATACAGGCTCCACGCCATCATGAGCGCGAACACGCCTGTCCCTGCCGCCACGAGCCATAAGAACCAGGGCAGTACGCCGAAACAGGCGCATGCCAACACCACGACGGAAAAATCCCGATTGGCCACGCGCTCAAGGATAAAATCGAAACGGGTTCGATAGCGTTGACGCAAGCGTCGCCAATTCAAGGCGTTGGCTTTCAGGGACTTGACCATGTTGACACTCCACAGAGAAAACCCGGTTGAGACTACGGCCATCACGCCCAAGAGCAGCGGCAGGTAGCCGGATTGTGCGGGACTGTCTTGGTACGTCCCCCAGGCAATCCCCGCAAACACGGCCATGTGCACGATGTTGTCCGAGACAAGGTCCAACTCCTGTCCCAACCGGGATTCCGCAAAGGTGAGCCGCGCCACTTCTCCATCGCAACAATCGACAATCACCGCGAACTGAAACAGAAGCGCCCCGATGATACCCCACCGGTACGAGCCCATGGCAAAACACGCCGCACCCATGAGGCCGATCACCATCGACAACAGGGTAATGGTATTGGGAGAGAATCCCAGTTTCATGAACAGCCGGCTTAACGGCCTGGATATCCTCCGGTTCACGTAGCGATCAATGAACCCGTCCAGGGTGCCGTCCACGCTCTGCAAGGAACGGAACAACGTGTGCTCCGCTTGATGGAGTCCACCGCCCCCCCGGGCGTCCTGATAGCCATGGGCCGAAGCGGACAGGGTTTGCACGACTCCCTCGGCAGCGGCCTGCTCCAACGCCAACCGGATCGGACTCGTTTCCGGCGTACTCCATGCGCCGGATATCCCCAACAACCGGGCAGGCAGGACGACCAGATCCGCGACACGGGCGAGATCTTTCCCTTCTTCAAGCCTCTCCAACTTGTCGTGTTGCCAATCCCAAAAAACGACTCGAGGGACGTGCCCGCCCGTGTGAGGATCAGCCCGCATCACCACGCCCGGATTCCCGGTCCATCCGGATTCACCGGGCCGGCCGACGGCCACCACGGCCCGGCCCTCTCTCCCTTCATCCCTGAGAGATTCGATCAACGACGGAGAAAAGACCATATGACAACCGAGAATGAGACACGAGCCCTTGATCTCGCTCGCCATCGTTTCCCACGTCTGAGGATCCAACGGCGGAAATTCCCGAATCGGGAGCCAGCGAATCACCGCTTGAAGACGAGGGTCACCGTCAAGCAACGAACGCAGCGATTGTTCCTCCTGACCGACCAACGTCAAAATCTGTGAAATCCCGGCATGCTGAAGGGTGAAAACGGTTCGTTGAAAGAGCGTCAGCCCACCCACCCGGGTCAAAGCCCCGACCGCGGAGTCGTCACTCCCGCCAATCAAGTCAAAGACGCCGGACGAAGACAGGACAATGGCCGTGTCGATAGTGGTGCCGGTTTCAGATTTGTTGAGTATTTTGTCCATCAGACTTGGAGTGCATTCCCCCTCACCCCAGCCCTCTCTCTATTTCCCGCTTACTGCAGGAAATTGGAGAGGGGACCGCCCAGCCGTGGCAGGATGTCCTGTTCCGCCCGTTCCAGATCTTCGGGGAAGTCGATCTCGATCCACGGCAGGCCCCCGATTTTCTCGACCCCGACCGGGACCTCACGGAAAAAATCTTCCAACGCGTCTTCGTATTCCATATCCAGGAGCCCCTGGTTCACGCGCCTCTCCACCGATCGCAGCAACTGCGGCACGGCCGCGCGTTCCACGCGTAAAAACCCGACGCCTTCGCCCAACAGGTCATACTCATCCGGCACGTGCTTGGACAACGCCGTCACCCGACCCTGCCGCGTCACGACCATACACTCTTCCGTGTGCTGCGTCACCGTTTCATCCATCAACAGGACGTTGGGATGCGAAGAGGCGACCAAGCGATCGAGGACGGCGGGATGAAACAGGACGTCGGCATCCATGATCACCACGTCGTCGTCCAACGCCTCCCGGGCGGCCCACAGGGAGCCGATACTCCCGCGTTCGAAATCAGGATTGACCAGGAACGTCACGTCCCCCGAGGACGGGCAGGAAGCCACCGCCTCCCGAATGCATTCCTGTTTGTACCCGACGACCAAACAGATCCGGGTCACGCCCAGAGACGACAGGGAATCGAAGTAGTGATACAGAAGCGGCTTCCCCCCGATTGCAAGCAAACACTTGGGGCGATGCCGGGTCAGAACGTGCAGCCGCCTCCCCAGCCCCGCAGCCAGGATGACCGCTTTCATGTTGCCTGGCGCTCGCGCTGCAACACCTCTTCGAACGCGCCCAGAAACCCGTCAACGTGTGTGTCCTGGAGAGCCCCCATATTGGCCACGCGGAAGATCTCCGACTCCAAATGTCCCTGCCCGGCATAGATGACGTAACCGCGCTCCTTCAAGCGGTCATGCAGGACGGCATAGGCCAGTCCTTCCGGCAGATAAAACGCCGTCAACGAATTGGACTGATACTCGGGGGGAAGCACGGCCCGCACCCCGAGCGCGGCCATACGGTCCCGGATCAGGGCGGCCATCCGCCCGTATCGCGTGATTCGATTCGCCACCCCCTCTTCCAGGAGTTCCGACAAGGCTTCATCAAACGCGGCATACACCTGGACGGCCGGCGTAAAGGGGACCGTGCCGTTTTCCTGCGCCGTGTAGTAATTGCCCAGGTTCAAGTACCAGTTGCGTTTGGGGTACTTCAGCACGTTTTCCATAAAGCCTTTGCGAACCAGGACAAACGAGACACCCGGAAACCCCTGAATACATTTTCCCGCGGTTCCGGCCACCATGTACATGTGACGACCGGCAATATCCAGGGATTCCCCGCCCAACCCGCTGACCGCGTCCACGACGAAGACGCCCCCGCGGCTATCGACGTGATCGGCAATTTCGTGAACCGGGTTGAGAAGCCCCAGCGTCGTTTCATGATGCACCATCACCACCCCATGCGCCGACGGTTCCTGCTTCAGGGATCTCAGAATCTTTTCCGGGTCGGGCCGGGTGTCCCACTTGTCTTTGATTTCGGCGATCCCGAGGCGTTGCGTCGCGATGATGGACGAAATCCGTTCTCCATACACCCCGTTGTTGACGTGAATGAGCCGCTTCCCCGGAGGCAGACACGACATGATGGACGCTTCCACCGCCGCGGTGCCCGAGCCGGTCAGCAGAATCGCGGTGTAATCCGATTCCGCACCCGGGACAAAGGCCTCCAGCAGCTTTCGACGAATAGTGCCGATCAATTCCGCGCATTCGGATTCCCGATGACAGATATCCGGCCCTAGCAAAGCATTTCTGACGCGATCCGAGACGTTGACCGGACCTGGATTGAGCAGGATCATGAGTTTGACGTTCTCCCTTGTTCCACAGCCGCACGAAACCGTTTGGTAATTTCAGCCGGGTCCAGCGCGACCCGGTCCGCGTCTTCAATCTGTTCGTTGACCTTGATCAGCAGAAAGTGCGGGCCGTCGTTGGCAAGCATGTGTTTGAATTCATACATGATGTCTTCCCGTTCCCAGACCCGTTCGACCGTGGCGTACCCGGCCGCCTTGGCGACCTGGTCCAGCCGCACGACGCGCGAATAGGACGGCTGATTGCCGGTCGTCCCATACACCTCGTTATCGAATACCACGTGCGTCAGGTTCTTGGGGCGTACGGCGCCGATCGTGGCCAACGTACCCATGCCCATGAGCACGTTCCCGTCGCCGTCGAACACCACGACCTGCTGGTCCGGTTTCGCCAAGGCCAGCCCCAACCCGATGGACGCGGCCACGCCCATCGACCCGATCATGTAAAACGTACCGGCCCGGTCCCTGATTTTCTGGGCTTCCCTCGAAGGAAACCCATTACACACGATCACCGGCTGATCGGCAAGAATGTCGAACAGCGCGTGAATCGCCTGCGCCCGGCTCTGCATCACCCCTTCTTCAGGTCGCATGGGCTTGGGCCTTCCATGAACTCCCTCACCCTTTGAGGGAGAAGGCTGGGGTGAGGGGAGGTAGAGCGCACGTGCATCACGGTTGGATCGTTTTCACCACGCCCTTTTTCAAGAACAAGGCCACGGGAATGCGTTGCTCCATAAAAGTCTGCGCGGTCCATTGAAGGTCATCGACCAGGGTTTCCGAAGATAACGTTCGATACGGAATCCGGACCGTCTCCATCAACTGCGGCATGGTTTGCCCCATCACCAGGTGCTCGGGCGCGTCTTTCCCTTCGAATCCCCTCCAGGAAATAATCAGCAGGCAAGGAATCCGGTAGATCAGATGGAGCGACATCAGCACGTTCAGCGCATTGCCCAACCCTGAATTCTGCATAAGGACCACGGGGATTTTCCCACCCAAAAACGCCCCCGCGGCCATGGCCACCGCCTCATCCTCACGCACCGACGGCGTATAGAGCCGGCGATCGCTCAGCACTTCAATGATGCCGCCGAGAATCGTGTCCGGCACGCCCGTAAAGAAATCAAATCCGAGATCCTGGAGCGCCTTCACAAAATCATCGCTGTCAACCACGGCCATCGCGTCGTTCCTCGGCTTCTGTGCACTCCTCGTCGACAAGCGCCGCCCCCTCCCCGCAATTGTGAGCAACGACGCAGGCACGGATAGGCGCTTCCCTTCCCCTCCTTTGTAAGGAGAGGTGAAGGGGAGGTAGAGGGTTTGTCTGGAAGGGGGGAATCGCGCCAAGACGGGCTCTACCCCACCTGGCCTCCCCTTACAAAGGGGAGGGAAAGAAGAAGGTCCGCGCAGGACAATTCTTCTTCTCTGCATTCCGTCAGCGAATCAGTGAACGTTTACCCGCTTGACGAAACGATTATAACGAAGGGGGCCCCCGCTTCTCAACACGTCGATTGTTTTTGCAGCCGCCTCTCACGATTGCGGACGTTCGGTGCGGCACGGTACACTGCCAACCGTGGTTCACGGAGCGTTCGGTGGATCATCCGTCACGAGGAGCCTGGATTCGATGAAACGCGGACAGGAGAAGCCATACACAAAACGACACGCCGAAAGCGGGATTGCCGCGCCCCTTCCCCCTTTGGAAACCTGGCCCAACCAATTCGCCGGTTATGAGATCACGATCGAGATCCCGGAATATACCGCAATCTGTCCGAAAACCGGACTCCCGGACTTCGGCACGATCACAATCCGGTACAGGCCGCAAAAAGCCTGCGTCGAACTCAAGTCCCTGAAGCTCTACATCAATGCCTATCGCAACGTCGGTATCTTTTACGAAAACGCCGTCAACAGGATCCTCCGGGATTTCGTGAAAGCCTGCAAACCGGAATGGGCCGTCGTGACCGGTACCTTTACGGCCCGCGGCGGGCTCAGCAGCACCATTCGAGCGTCATACCCGCAGGAAAGACGCGGAGCACGACTTCGCTCAAGCTGACCATTGGTACGCGGTGAAGACGGCTTCAACGAGCGTTGTAGAATTCACTGATCCGCGTGACCACCGATTCCATCTGCACGTCGGTGAGTTCGGGATACACCGGCAGGGACAACACTTCCCGGGCCAGTTGCTCTGAAACCGGCAGATCCCCCTTGGCATAGCCGAGCGGCTGGTAACATTCCTGCAGGTGCAGGGGGACGGGGTAATACACTTTGTGGCCGATCTCCTGTTCCCGCAAATAGGCCATCAGTTCGTCGCGATTCTGCGCACGCAGGGTATACTGGTTAAAGACGTGGACGTTGTTCGGATCCGTTACCGGCAACGTCACGTGATCCAGTAACCCGGCCTCGGTCAACAGCCGGTCGTAGTTCGCCGCGTTCCGGGCGCGTTGGGCATTCCAACCATCCAGATATTGCAGTTTGACGCGCAACACCGCCGCCTCGAGGGCATCCAGCCGGCTGTTGAGTCCGATATGGTCGTGATGATAATCCGACCGGCTGCCATGGACCCGCAACGCGAGGAGCAGTTCGCGGAGATCTCCGTCATCCGTGACGATCAACCCGCCGTCACCCACGCCCCCGAGATTTTTGGACGGGAAAAAACTGAAGCACCCCGAATGTCCGAAGGTCCCGGATTTTCGACCGCGGCGGCTGGCGCCGATGGACTGGCAGGCGTCTTCAATGACCGTGATGCCGCGTCGCTCAGCCAGTTCCATGATGCACTCCATATCGGCGCACTGACCGAAGAGGTGAACGGGGATGATGGCTTTTGTGCGAGGCGTGATCTTCCGCTCAATCTGTTCGGGATCAATCGTCAGGGTATCGGCCCGAACGTCCACGAACACCGGCGTCGCGTACAACCGCGAGATGCCGCCGGCCGTGGAAAAGAACGTAAACGGCACGGTGATCACTTCATCGCCGGGTTTGACTCCCGCCGCCATCAAGGACAGCAGCAAAGCGTCGCTCCCCGAGGCCACGCCGACGGCGTACCGGCACTCGAGATACTCGGCGATGGCCGTTTCGAAGGCCTCGACGCGTTGACCGAGGATAAAGCGTTGCTCATGACAGACTTCCTCGATCGCCGCCAGGACCTCCGAACGGATCTGCTGAAATTGGGCTTGTAAATCCAACAAAGGAACCTTCACGAACCGCATCGCTCCTGTTATCATGGGTCAATGATGGACCACGTATTCAAACATACCTGACGGGAACGGGCAAGTCGGAAACGGCAGATCCTCTCTGTGTTCACTCATTTGTTTATGATGCCCCCCTCACCCCAACCCTCTCCCGCCTGTGGAGAGGGAGCCTCATGCTTTCCCCTCCTTTGTAAGGAAGGGCGAAAGGGAGGTAGAGGGAAGGAAACGTGATGAACTATTGCAGCGCCTGCGGCGCATCCCTCATCGTGAAAATCCCCGAGGGGGATACGTTGCTCCGATTCGTCTGTGAACGCTGCCACACCGTTCACTACGAAAATCCCAAAATCGTGGTGGGCTGTCTTCCCGAATGGGAGGACCGCATACTCCTGTGCAAGCGGGCCATCGAGCCGCGTTCCGGACTCTGGACGTTTCCCGCGGGATTCATGGAACAGGACGAAACCCTGGAAGAAGCCGCGGCTCGGGAGACCCTGGAGGAAGCCGAAGCCGAGGTCGAAATCTCCCGGCTGTACGCGGTCGTCAGCATTCCTCACGTCAGCCAGGTGTACGTCGTGTTTCGCGGAACCATGAAACAGGCCGCGTTCGGCCCGGGGGCGGAAAGCCTGGAAGTCGATCTGTTCAAAACGGAGGACATTCCATGGTCGAAGCTGGCGTTCCGGGTGATTCACGAAATATTGGAGCGCTATTGCCAGGACGGCACGCACGCTCCGGTTCACGTGGGAACGATCATGCCCTCTTCTCAACCCTGACCTGCAAATACCGCTACCTCCCCTTGCCGCCCCTACAGCGCATAGACGATGACGGCGTACCGTGCCGCTTTCCCGACGGCGAACGGGCGTGGCGGCCGCCCCGCCCGCTGCCCCGGCGGGCACCCCCCCCCAGCGCGGGGAGCCAATACACGCGGAGCCACCCGCCGGCCAGACACAACGAATCACCCACCACGGGCACCCAGGACAACAGCAAGGCCGGGCTCCCCCATCGCTGCAACCACCGGAGCGGCCGGTCATATCGGGGTTGGGTAAACCGCGAGGCCGGATACCTCCACCCGAAAAAGCGTCCGACGGCCCACGTGCTCATTCCGCCCAACGTATTCCCGGTCGTGGCCACGGCCAGCAGGAGCCAGGGATCATACGCATCCCGGACGGCCAAAATGGCCAGCACGGCCTCGGACCCGCCAGGGAGAAGGGTGGCGGCCAGGAAGGCGCTCACAAACAAGGCCCAGGGGCCGGCCCCTTCAACACTCATGACACCGGATCATTCACTCCTCCACCCAAAACACCGGATCGCCGACCACGATTTCGCCATCGTCCAACACCTCGCCAAACGCCCCGCCGGCCCAGGCCCGCGACATGGCGGCTTGCAGCCCGGGCCAGGCTTCCTCCATACGTTCACACGGCCTGGTTTCACCCAGAATACGAATGCGACACGACCCGACAGCGAGCACGCGCTTCCGGGAACGGGCCAAGCTGAGGCCGCGGACCAACAAATTCGCCCGGCGCGCCGACGGCGGCAACGTGCCGGCGACTTCCGTCAGCAACGCTTCCCAGATTTCCCGTTCAAGGATGGTGACCTGCCGCCTGCCGCCTTGATTCGCATTGCCGGCCAGCCCCTGTCCCGCTTGCAGGGTCGCCTGCTCCACGCCATCCATGGGCCCGCGCTTCATGCGCTTGAGCCAAATGGCTTCAAGCCGGCCTGCTGCCGCTTCCCTCTTCTCAGACGTCATCCTGCTCCCCATTTCCCCGGAATTCGTTTTGACTCTCAGGCACAGACGTTTTATAGTAAATTATGGTGCGACAGAATAGCCGACGCCAACCCGAATTCCAAACCGCCGAATCAAGAGGGGTGCGCACCCGCGTCCTCCTCCTCGTGCTGGGAGGAACCCTGTGGGGACTCTGGTCCGGACAGGCCTTGGCCGAACATCCCTCCCCGCTTCCCATGCCGTTTGAACTGGTCAAAGAACTGGTAGGGACTTGGCAGGGCAGCAAACAGGCACTCGACGGGCAGGAAACCATCACCGTGGAATATACCTTGACGTCGAAAGGCACGGCGGTAATCGAACGCATGCACCCCGGCACGACCAAGGAAATGATCTCAGTCTACGCACAAGACGGGCACCAGATAGTCATGACGCATTACTGCCTGTTGGGCAACCAGCCACGCATGAAAACGAGCAGCCCGGTGACCGGGAATTCCATTACCCTGTCCTACATCGACGGCACGAACATGCGTTCCGTGCAGGACAAGCACATGCACGAACTCACCCTCACCCTGGTCGACGACCGTCATATCAACCACGAATGGACGGTATTCGAAAACGGCCGGGAAGCCGTCACCCATTCGTTTGCCTTTGCCCGGCAATAAGCACGCGTTTTTCTCCCCGCGATAGCCTCATCAGTCATCCTCGCCTTTCCTTCTGTCGTTACTGTACGTGTGCGGTCATTCCTGTAG
>MPMZ01000061.1 GCA_002238765.1 Nitrospira sp. bin75 | reverse complement strand
CCTGACACCAGTCGAGAATCAACCGGACCCGATGGCGAAGTTTCCGGGCATATTCAGGTTTGGCCGTCCAGATCGGCGTGAGCATGCGCAGCACGTCTTCACGACCGACACGATCAACCGGCACGTCTCCGAATACGGGGAAGGCATATTTCTCGACGACCTGCAGCCAGCGGTCCGTATGCCGTCCCGCTTTCCACCGCGGCAGGTTTTCCTCATAGTACTTCCGCGCCACCGCTCGGAAGGTGGGCACGGCCGCTGCCTTGCTCGCCTTCTGTTTCTCGGCCAGGGGATCTCGCCCGTGTGCCACAGCCCGTCGATTGTCAAAGGCCCGTTCACGGGCCTCTTGTAATGACACCACCGGCCAGCCCCCGAGTCCGACATCATGACGTTTACCCTTAATCGTGAATCGTTGCACCCAGCTTTTTGAGCCACCCGGGGACACTTTCAAGAACAGCGTGCCGCCGTCACCATACAGGCCCGGTTCGTTCAGCGCCCTGAGCTTTCCAAACGTCAGCTTTCCCATCCTCTCCCCCTGTCGGTCACTTTTCCCACAATCCTCCAGACCGATTTTCCCAACGTTTTTTCCACCGCAATGTCCTGGATGGTAGCGGAACGCCCTGGTCACGTCAAGACCGCTAGGCACAAAAAAACCCCCTAACTTCGGTGAGTTAGGGGGTTTTCGCTGGCATCCTCCGGAATACGTAGGACGCTGTATATGGCTCCCCGGGCAGGACTCGAACCTGCGACCAATCGGTTAACAGCCGACCGCTCTACCAACTGAGCTACCGAGGAACATGTCTGTTAAACAGATGGTTGCGACAATTCTCGTGTTGTGTCTGATCAATCTGGCGGTCATCATATACCGTGGACTTGGGTTGATCAAGATCAACTCAGTGCTGATGCGAACGTTCGACGTGGCCTTCCCGATCTTTTGAAACCTCAAAACTGAAAATCGTCGGAATCTTCTTCGCCTTCTTCGGCTTCCGCGGCGCCGCCTTCGGATAAGGCGACGTAATGGCGGGCCCACGAGAGATAGATGTTGGCGCTGTCTTTCATCGCATCGGCGCCGATGGTCAGTTTCTTGACGACGTCGGGGTCGCCGCCCGTGAGTTCCATTTCCGTGGCTCGACTCTCCAGCCGGTCATGGAATCTGGTCATGCTCGCGTTGATCTCCCCCATGAGTTCTCTGAGGTCGTCGCTCATGTCCACACCCTTTGTTCCATGCGAATCGCGTGGGGTCTCCGTCGAATAAAAATAAAGCCCCGCGACAAGCACAAAGGAGTCTGCCGCAGGGCCCTCTTATGCCGATATCTGATGGGTGCGATTACCCCTGATAGGCTTGTCCCAAACCAGCGGCTTCGCCGGCCTTGTTCATCAGGGTGCCGTCGGCACTCACCGCCACCATGTCGATGGCCTCATGTTTGGCCGCGTCGCACACGACTTTGCACAACTCACAGCCCTTACACCGATTGATGATCACTTCCGCCACCTGTTTTTCAACGTTCAGGTCCAGGCAATTGGCCTCGGGGCAGTACATGATGCACAACCGGCAGCCCTTCTTGGCGACACATTTCTCATCGGTGACTTTCGCTACGTTATACATGCAGACTCCTGTTTCTCTTCTTTATGCCGCCGCGACGGCCAACTCGACGTTGTTCTTTTCCGCCCATTCAGACGCCATTTCATAGGCCCGAACGACTGTCTCCAGGTTTTTCTTCAACAGCATTTCTTTTTTGGCAAACTTTTTCTTGATGGCTTCATCCAAGGTGGCCGTTCCTCCGGAAGCCACGAACTTTTTCCCGAACCGCTCCTGCAGCGCCCCCTCCAGTCCATTCAGGGAGACGCATTTGGTAATACCGGCCACCGAGCCGATCATGGTCATGTTCGTGGAAAGTTCCGTCCCCGCCACTTCCAACGCGACCTGGGTGCCCTTGATATAGAACACCGCCACGTCCAGATCCTTCAACCGCTTCACGTCTTCATCCGACAACAGCGGCACGTCCGAATTGATGACGACGACGCCGTTTTCCTTGATGCCCGAGTAAAACGGCATGGTGTAACTCTTGCCCATCGTGATCACCTGCGGATGAAACACTTCGATCACGTCGGGAAACACCAACTCTCCCCGATCGTAGATCCGGCTCACGCCGATCCGGCAATAACTCTCGGCCGGCGCCATCCGTTTTTCCGCACCGAAAAAGGGATTCGAGATCGCGAATTTTCCGTCACGCGACGCCGCCATGGCCAACACGTGTGCGGCGGTCACGGCGCCTTGTCCTCCAAGCCCCGACATGCGAATATTCAATCTCCGCTTGATCATGACGATATCCCCTTTCCGTCGGGAGGGCTCAGGCCTTACCCGCCAGTTGCTTGTCCGCCAATTGCTTTTTCGCGGCGGCTTTTCGCTCTTTTTCCTTCGCCGCCAGTTCGGTCAACAACTCTTTGGCTTGATCGCTGACGTACTCTTTATAGGCAAACCGTTCGGTCGGCTTTTCGGAGTCCCGCATTTCCTGCAAGCCTTCCATGCTGTTCTTCCCGATTTCCAGGATGCACGGGGTGTAGAGCTGCAAGTACGTGGGGCCGATCTCGCGAGCCACGTGGATCGCATTCTTGATGACCTTTTCCACCAGGTTCGGTTTGCTGACCGTGCAATTCACCACGTAGTGGCAGCCGGACTCACGCGCGATTTCAGGCAATTTGACCTTTTCAAAGGTTTTGCCCACGGGCGCCATCTTGGCCACGAACCCTTTTTGCATCAGCCCGCTCTCCTGACCGCCCGTGTTGGCGTACAACTCGTTGTCGAAACAAATGGTCGTGAATTTCTCCTGCCGGAACCAGGCTTGGAGCGTCATATCGAGGCCGATATCCACCGTGGCTCCGTCGCCGGCCAACACCACCACGTCCTTGACCTGGCCGGGGAACCGCACGCTGAGCGCGCGCTTGAGCCCGGAGGCAATCGCGTTCTGGTTGCCGAAGAGCGAATGAATATTGTGAACGCCCACGTGCGGAAAGACCAGGCTGGTGCATCCGGTGGACCCCACCATGACGGTATCCTCGGGGGCCGGCAACGACGCCAGGATGTACCGGAACGCCATGGACTCCGGACACCCGGCACACAACGAATGCTCTTCAATCAATTCCTTCGAGGTTCCGATATCCTTCCACCCCCGGCCATCCTTCCCATACGTGGCGCGTTCTACCAAGTCCTGGTACTCCTCGGGCATGATATCGAACATTTCCGGGGCTATCTTAATTCGTTCCTTGCTCATGGTCGCCTCCTAGCGCATATTCAGAATTATCACGTTCATTCCGGATGCCGGGTCGACAGCAGTGACTGGCGTCTGGCGCGTCAGCTCCCTCGTCCGGCCAGGCTTTCGGATTTCAGGCCCAAATGCTTTTTCACGTCGGCTGCGATGACTTCCGGCGGCATGGTCATGCCTCCGCACACGTGAGGACCGGCATACACGCGGTCCGTATCAGGAATCGTGGCACGAATTTCTTTGGCCAGCCAACCCGTGACGTTGAACTCCGGCACGATGATGTGCTTGGCATTCTTGGTGGCTTCCCGGATTTCGTCTACCGGCCACGGTCGCAGGGATTTGATTTTGACGATGCCCACGTCGATGCCGTCCTCTTCCAGGAGGGCTTGGGCTTCACGACCCTGGGACACCGCCGTGCCGGATGAAACGATCAGAATTTCGGCCTCGGGCCGGTCCACTTCAATCAGGCCGTCCAACCACCGAATGGTGTGCTTCCGGGACCGTTCGACCGCGGCCCAGACTTCCTGCTGCCAGCTCGCATGGGTGGCATAACTGATATAGTTACTTTTCATGACGAACGGGTCACGCATCATGCGCACCGGCGGACATTCCATATCCATACACGGTACGGGCGACCGGTACGGATCATAGGGCGGCAGGCACATGTCGGCGGGGGTCAGGTTCACCACGTCCTTGGTATGCGTCACGAAAAACCCGTCACAGCACAGCGCCAGCGGCAAATGCACGTCCGGCTCTTCCGACACCATGTACCCTTTCAAAATCCAGTCATAAAAATCCTGCGCCGTCTCGGCATGCCAGACCAGCATCCCGGTGTTCAAGAGATACGAGATTTCCAACGTATCCGGCTGGATGGAGAGGGGGGAGTTGATGCCCCGGCAGGTCACGATCATTTGAATGGGCAGACGCGCCCCGGCCCACATCGGAAAGTTCTCCATGGCGCGCATGGTGCCAGGACCCGCGGTTGTGGTGAACACCCGCGCACCGCCGAAGGCCGCCCCGGCACATTGGGACATGACCGCGAATTCACTTTCCCCGCGAAAGTAGTCTCCGATAAATCCTTCGGCAAACAATTCTCCGATCAACGCCGCGGCTTCACTTTGCGGGGTAATCGGATACGCAATCATCACGTCGCAGTTCGCACGACGGACCGCTTCTTTAATGACCTCGCTACCCGTATAAAAACAGGGAGTTCGCTCGGCTTCATGCAACAGCTTCCAGGCATCAGTCACCACCTGCCCGGCTCTGTTTTTTGTCCCGACTAACGATTGCGTTGCCATGATTGCGCCTCCTTCTGTATTAGGGCTCCAAGCTTTGTCTCACAGGGCGTTTCTCTGAACAGCATCTGTTTCTATTGTAGCGTCTCATGAATGGTAAATAAATGAAAAAATGCCGTCATTTCAGTCTTTCGGCGGCTCGACCGACCCTTTGAGTTTTTTCACCCAATCGGCCAATTTCATGATCTTGTCGGCCGTGGCATCCCGGAACGACACCATGGCATCTTCATGGCCCGCCTGGGCGCACATGGCAATGGTATAACAATAGGTGCCGCCCCGGATAATCTTGAGGGACAGGTTCGCCTGGTGACAGTGAACCCCGACGAACATGCAGGTGTCGATCTTGTTATGCCAAATGGTGAGATTGGGATGGTTGGGATTGATTTCGATTTCAGGGTTGATCTTCGGATACTTGGGCCGGTAATCGGGCATGGGAATGAGCATCGCCTGCTGGGACGCGGTCACGGATTCCTTCAGCGTTTCATACAGATGCCTGATTGCCGTGGCCTTTCCGGCCGCTTTTTCATTCCAGGCCCACAGGACGAGCGGACCGGGGAAAATCGTAGGAACCTTGGCGGACAAGAACTGGCGCGCAGCCACTTCCATGGCCTCATCCTCATTGACGATTTTTCCATGAATATGCGCCTGCCCCGGGTCCGGCAGACGAATACCCATACTGGCCGCCGCCGGGGGGAGAAAATGTTCCGGACCTCGCAAAACCTGATACATTGTCGACATAGGCTTCTTTCCCTACTCCATGCAGAATATAAATGTGTCCCGCTGACGCAATCGTTCGAATACTGTATGCCGGTCCACGGAATTTCGCAACCTGGAAAAAGCCCCAACAGGCCGGATATTTAGGCCATTTCCAAGCTCAGTTGCATGAGGCTTTTGACCCAGCATTCCCCCATGCTACGCCAGAACATCACTATAGGAATTTCCTGGAGAACCTGTCAATTCACAACAGGAGAGCAACGTCGGTCGGATGAGCGGGTCGTCGGGTTACGCCCTTCGACAAGCCTGTCCTGAGCTTGCCGAAGGGCTCAGGGCTAACCCGACCTACGAATCTGCGAATGCCTCTACCTCCCCTCACCCCACCTTACCCCTCGACTTCGCTCAGGGCAGGCAAAGGAGGGGAAGAAGAAAGGCAAAGACCAACAACCCTGGATCCTCGATTAAGATGTCGAGGATGACAGAAGAAGGAACGCGACGATCAGTACCTGTAGGTTTCCGGCTTGTACGGGCCTTCGACCGGCACGTTGATGTAGTCGGCTTGTTCCTTGGTGAGTGTCGTCAGGGTCCCGCCGAACCCGCGCACCATATGGCCGGCCACTTCCTCATCGAGCTTCTTCGGCAGCACTTCCACGGTGACGGGCGCTCCCGGGGTGTCGGCGAATTTTTCCCCGTATAAGTAAATTTGCGCGAGGACCTGGTTGGAAAAGGACCCGTCCATAATCCGGGAGGGATGACCGGTCGCGTTGCCCAGGTTCACCAGACGCCCTTCAGACAGGAGAATCAGATGGTCGTTGGCGAGCGCGCTCCGATAGACTTTGTGAACCTGCGGCTTCACTTCTTCCCATTCCCAATGTTTCCGCATGTAGGCTGTATCGATTTCATTGTCGAAATGGCCGATATTGCAGACCACGGCTCCCGGTTTGAGGGCTTGCAGCATGGCGGAATCACAGACGTTGTAATTGCCGGTGGACGTCACGATCAGGTCCGTATTGGCCAGGAGCACCTTGTTCACATCTTCGACTTTCCCCGTATTGATGCCGTCGTTGTATGGCGACACGACTTCAAAGCCGTCCATGCAGGCCTGCATCCCGCAAATGGGGTCGATTTCCGCCACACGCACGATCATGCCTTCCTGGCGCAGGGATTGCGCCGACCCTTTGCCGACGTCACCGTACCCGACCACTAGGGCCTTCTTCCCGGACAACAAATGGTCCGTGCCGCGCTTGATCGCATCGTTCAAGCTGTGCCGGCACCCGTATTTATTGTCGTTTTTCGATTTCGTGACCGAATCGTTCACGTTGATGACCGGCACTTTCAGCGTGCCGTTTTCCATCCGCTCCTGAAGCCGATGCACCCCCGTGGTGGTCTCTTCCGTGATGCCGTGGATCCTGTCCAACATCGCCGGGTACTTGTCATGGAGCATCAGGGTCAAATCGCCCCCGTCGTCCAGGACCATGTTGGCATCCCAGGGGCGGCCATCCTTCACAATGGTTTGCTCGATGCACCAGTCATATTCTTCAAGCGTCTCGCCTTTCCACGCGTAGACCGGAATGCCCCGGCTCGCGATCGCGGCCGCGGCATGATCCTGCGTGGAGAAAATGTTGCAGGAGGACCACCGCACTTCCGCCCCCAACTCCATCAAGGTCTCGATCAGGACGGCCGTCTGGATCGTCATGTGAATACACCCGAGAATCCTGGCGCCCTTGAGGGGTTGCGTCGAACGATATTTTTCCCTCAACGCCATCAACCCCGGCATTTCCGTTTCGGCAATCTGAATCTCTTTCCGGCCCCAATCGGCCAGGTTGATATCCGCCACCTTATAATCACACACCGGTTTCTCCAGTTGCGTCGCCATACCCATATTCATCGCTCCCTTCTGCTTGTGGACTCGACCAACCCCGTCACCTTACAGGTGCAAGTCGACGGCCTGCTTCAAAATCGAGGCCTTATCCGTTTTTTCCCAGGTGAACCCCGGGCCGCTCCGCCCAAAATGCCCGTAGGCCGCCGTTTGTTTATAAATGGGGCGTCGCAGTTTCAAATGATCGATAATGCCACGCGGGGTCATCGGAAAATGCTTTCTGATCAAGTTGTCGATGACCTCAAGCGCGACTTTCTCCGTCCCTTTCGCATCGACGAGCACGGAGACGGGCTCCGGCACCCCGATCGCGTACGCCAACTGCACTTCACATTTCTCGGCCAATTTCGCCGCCACGATATTCTTGGCAATATACCGGGCCATATACGACGCCGACCTGTCCACCTTGCTGGGATCCTTGCCGGAAAAGGCGCCGCCGCCGTGGCTCCCCACGCCCCCGTAGGTATCCACAATGATCTTGCGCCCGGTCAACCCGGTATCGCCCATGGGCCCTCCCGTCACGAACCGGCCCGTCGGGTTGATATGAAACGTCACCTTGTTCGGGTTGAAAATCCCTTTCGGCATCACGGGTTTAATGACTTTGTCCTTGATCTCCTGCTCGATTTTCCTGGACGTCACCTTGTCGCTATGCTGGGTGGACACCACGATCGTATCGATCCGGACCGGCTTGCCGTTCTTGTATTCGACGGTCACTTGGGACTTGCCGTCGGGCCGCACCCAAGGCAGCAGGTTCGTCTTGCGGACGTCCGCCAGGCGTTTGGTCAGGCGATGGGCCAATACGATCGGCATCGGCATCAATTCGGCGGTCTCATTGCTGGCATAGCCGAACATCAAGCCCTGATCCCCCGCGCCGCCCGTATCCACGCCCATGGCGATATCGCCGGACTGGGCATCGATCGCCGTCAACACCGAACAGGTGCGGTAGTCGAACCCCCAGGTGGCATCGGTATAGCCCACGTCACGGATGGTTTCCCGGATGATATCGGGGATTTCCACGTAGGCCTTCGTGGAAATTTCCCCGGCCACGAACGCCAAACCGGTCGTGAGAATCGTCTCACACGCCACCCGGCAATGCTTATCTTTAGCCATAATGGCATCCAGGATGCCATCGGATATCTGGTCGGCAATTTTGTCCGGATGTCCCTCGGTCACGGACTCGGAGGTAAACAAGAAATTCTGTTGACTCATTACGGTGACCCTTCCCTAGAAATAAACAAAAAGGCATCTCCCACTCGTCTTGTCGGAGAGGAGGTGCCTTGGCGAGGTATTAAAGAATTTGAATGCCCAAAACCCTCAGGCGGGTAGCCTGAAGGCCTCCTACCATAAAGAAAAAACAGGTAGGTTTGTCAAATGCAAGATGGCCGTCTCTTGAAAAATCCATTACTTTCAATGAGTTGGAATCCTCTTTGTCATGCATGGAAACCGGGTGTCCATGCAGGGGCTCTCACGGCGGACGAACAAAGATCCGTACGGGCACCCCAGGACGCCCTCAAAACCATCCAGACTCTGAACGGATACGGCAGATACTAAACTGATTGCAAAAATTTTTCAATGCCGGGCAGGCGACGCTCTATAATTCCCCAGCCCTCTCCCCACCGTCCCCACCGGCGGGAGAGGGCTGGGGGAGGGGAAAATTGAGGCAGGAGGAAGTCTTGGAGGATATCGTGCATGAGGGACTTATACTATTCAAAGCAAGTCCTCCCTCGTTTTTCCTTTACTTTCGACATCCTATTCTTGTACGGTAGGTGAGGGCTGCCCACCCGCCAAGGAAGGTTCAGCCCTCGTCCTGCTCTCTATTTCAGGCCCACCGTGCCGGGTGGAGACGGGGACAACATGGACGGAAGCCCCTGTAAGCCCGGCGGATGGATGACAGCCGCGTAGGAGTTGGCGGGCTGCCCGTCTATCACATTACCGCCGTGTAGCCCCGAACGCGCTAATCACATGGCCGTTCTCGAAATGCCCGATAAAGTCGCCGGCCACGCCACGCGGATAGTCACTGGCAGTGTTGGGGGGGGTCGAGACGCCTGATCCAAAGAAGCCCCCACGCCAATTTCCGCCTCGCGGCGTTTGTCCGTCAAAGGTCGCACCAGTATCTGCCGCTTCAATGTTGGCCTCTTGGAGTTCCACCGTCCAACTCGGATCAATGGCTTCGCCTCCATCCACCAGTTGAGAGATCGTGCCCTTAATCGTGCCCAGTGCTTCAGCAGCACCAAAATTCGCCGTCAGGCTGGCATGTCCGGTAAACTCGCCGACCGCGGGATTGTCGCCTTTGCGGGCATAGGCCCCGGCCGCTTCACCCACATAGGTGGCCGTGCCTGTCAACTCAACTCCGACGTTAACGGGTTGCGACCCGTCAAAGAGCGTCCCCACCTCAAACCGGCTTCCGCTGGCCGTGGTCGTTTCGCTGATCCAGTACCCGAACGACAGATAGTCTGAATCATATCGGGCATCCGGGACTTTCAGCGTCTTGACGTCACCTTTGGGTGTAAACGTCCACGTTCCTACGAGGTCGATGAGATCGCCATTGGCGTTGGCCATCGCCGTACACGTCCCCCCTTCACACTTAAAGGTGCCCTCGACGCCATTAAAGGAGCCTGTGAGGGTCCTGTCGCTGTCTACGTCTTCGGTCGCCCCACTATCCCCGTATGTGACCTCCCTCTTGTTGGCCGTAGGAAAGCGGTCCGATTCAAAGAGGCTTCCATAGTCCGCGATCGTAGCCGCCTCTTCGTCAATATTCAACACGCCTGTCGCCGTTACCGAGTCATCTACAGCGGGACGATTTTGATCAGTGGCACCGTCCGCACCCCCATAATAGCTGGCATAGTCCACCGCCTCGGGGGCATCTCTATTGGTAAAGAGGGTCACGGTGTCCGTCAGGCCCCGCGTCTTCTTTTCATAGGTCTGTGACATAAAGGACCCTAAGGTGCCTTCGCTCCCCACTGCCTTGAACGGCGAATCGTCATCGTTAATATTCTGGGTGCCAATGAGAGTTGTTGGCTTGTGGGCGGGCGGCACGTATTGGTTGGTGGCCGGGGCTGACGTCGTTGCCGCCATTCCACCCGGCGTCAAACTCAACTGCTCGCCGGCGGATTGCCCTGGCCGGCTGACATGACTGGTGGCCCGACTGGTGGTGGGATCGTCCGCCGTACTCGGGTTGACAATACCCCGAACGAAGGCCATCTCGTTTTCGGTCAATTCCGTGGGCATTGGAGACGTTGGCTCCATGCACCCACCAGAACCGTCTGGTACTTGTGGCGCGGTACACGTCACTGGCTGCGGCGGAGGCATCGGATCCGGCGGCATCGCTGTCTGCGGCCCACCGCCGTTCCCACCACACCCGCTAACTGCCAAGCCGATACAAAGCAATAGAATCGTTAGTTCTCGTCGCATGCTCTCCTCCTCTGTAAGTTAAGTAAGCACTCAAATCGAACTGGTAATAAAATTTCTTTTAGCCAACGGCATCGTTGGGCAACCTCATCGTTGTCGTGGCACTTTCGTTTCCCGTCCATCTCCTATTACTGTCACCACGCCACATCAGGCCTGGTGACTTGGAGAACATAGGGGAAGATCTGGGCGTATATATAGCATGCTAAATAATATAAAGCAAGCATACTTTGTTAAAAAATGAAGCATACTAATATCGAGAGCAGGAGCATAAATATTCTTTCTATTCTATGAAGACCTTGACCGAAAGAATTCAGACCGCCAGGAAACAAGCGGGCTTATCCCAAGCGGACGTCGCCAAGGCGTTGCGCATCTCGGCTTCTGCGGTCAATCAGTGGGAGCAGGGCTTCAGCAAAAACATCAAATTGGAGCACTTCTTTGCCCTCGCCAGTCTTCTGCGGCAAGACCCGCAATGGCTGGCAACCGGCACGGTGTTCCCATATGTGCGCCATACACAAGCGACACCACCGAAATTGGACGACCCTCCCCTCACCAGCGAAGAAAAAGCCCTGCTTCATCAGGTCCGCCAGATGCCCTCCAGACTACGGAAAGTGTTGCTGCGGTTCCTGAGAGGGCTGAGCGACGTCTGCGTGGCACCTGACAAACCCGGCCGCTGAGCGCTGATCCCAGAATTGGCAGCCGCGCCGGCATTCTCCTTCTGTCATACCCGCAAAAGAGGAATCCCGCACCCAACAATCATTCCGAAGCTTGCCCTGAACGAAGTGAAGGGTCTAGCGAGGAATCTCGTCGTTGTCGCGTTCGGTTGTTGAGCGAGAGATTCTTCACTTCGTTCAGGATTGTAGATGTTCACTAATTCGTTGACAGAATGGTAAGCCCGAGCGGGGGCGACCGGGTTCTTTCCCTCCCCTTTGCCTGCCCTGAGCGGAGTCGCAGGGTAAGGGGGCGCATTTCCGAAGAGGGAATGCGGGTGGGGTAGAGCGGGCTGGTTCCTCCCCTTTGTAAGGGGAGGATAGGAGGGGTAGAACCCTAACGCCGGGTGACTGCAAATGCCTCTACCTCCCCTTCCCCCTCCTTACAAAGGAGGGGGAATAGATGCTTCTACCTCCCAACTTTTCCCTCTTCGGAAAAAGTTCCCGTCCTTACAAAGGAGGGGAACTGAGGCACAAAAGGAGACGGCGGAAAGTGTCAACGAATGACTGAACACCTACAAGGATGACAAGTCTGATCTCAAGCGGGAGTCGAGCGTTGTTATTCTGGCGAACGGAAGGAAAAAGCAAAGAGAAGAAGGAGCGGGACGGCGGGCTTGGCGGACCAGGCCCGGCGACCGAGGCGGGTGTTCCCGTGCGAGGGGGTGTCCTATGCCGGCCTTTAGGCGTTTACCGACCGGCTGCCCGACGGACCGGAATTTCTAATGAAAGGTCGGGTCTTGTAGGCAGGCTTCGATTTTTCTCGCAATAGCGAAATAGTCCGGTGGCTCTTCCTCAAACGTCTCTTGATTGATGCCTTTGATAAACTCCTGCAGTTTCGTGAAGCTCGGCATGGACGATCGTGGTTCCTTCCATCGGCTGAGGTGTTCCATGTGTCCTCCTTCTGAATGATCTCTTCCCGCCAAACGGTCCCGCCGTGGGGCTTTCATCAGCGTCTCAGAAATCGCGGCACCAAAAGTCACGCTCTGAACGTCGGCAAATAGCCTGGCATATTTCTTACTGATAAGTCAATTATTGGACGGATCGAATGTCATGGTGAACTTCATGAAACAAGCATGCTTATCCAAAAATGCAGGATACTGATTGGCGAAGTGTCCTGCCATGAACACATTAACCGAGAGAATTCGATCTGCCCGGGAAGAGGCCGGATTATCTCAAGCGGACGTCGCCAAGGCGTTGCGTATCTCGGCCTCTGCGGTCAATCAGTGGGAGCAGGGTTTGACCAAGAATATGAAACTGAATAACTTCTTCGCACTCGCCAATCTGCTGGGCCAGGACCCGCGATGGCTGGCGACCGGCAAAATGCTCTCCCGAGTACAAGAGCCGGCAGTGATATCACCGAAATCGGAATATTCTACCCTGACCAGCGAGGAAAAGGCTCTGCTGCACTATGTTCGCCGGCTGCCCGTCAAGTTGCGGAAAACGTTGCTGAAATTCATTCGAGGGCTGGGCGACGCCCATATTTCTCTGACCACACCGGCCGCTGAGCGCTGATCCCTAGGCGGGACATCCTCGCCTGACCGGCCGCTTCCTTGTTCCCCCTCACCCCCATTCTGACAAAGGAGGGGAATGCGCAGGCGGCCTGACGGCAATTTCCAAAAAGAGAACGATCATTCCATACAACGAAGATTCCCTGCCACGAACGATCCTTCCCTTCCATCAATCTGGTTGCATTGCCCAAATGTCAGGTGCTAAGATCAGCCTCCATTTTTGGGGCGCTCGTGGTGTGACTTCTCGCATTCCACTGAAAGCGTGAGACTTGATTCGACTCGTGAAGTTTCGTAAGGAGGCTTCTCATGTATAAAACCATCTACATCCCGGTCGACAATTCCGACCATTCCAATATGGCCGTCGACCTGGGTGTGCGGTTGGCACAGGAATTTGGATCGAAAATCGTCGGCAGCCACGTCTATGCCGCCAAGATGCACGACAAGCGGTTCAAGCAGATGGAAGCGGGCCTGCCGGAAGAATATCACGACGAAAAAGAACTCGACCGCCAACGCAAGATTCACGATTCCCTCATCACGCGCGGGCTCCAGATCATTACCGATTCCTATCTGGACTACGTGGACCAGCGGTGTACCGAATCCAACCTCCCGCTGGAGCGCCGGTCCCTGGAAGGTCGCAACTGGAAGGTGTTGGCGGAAGACATCAACTCCAATGCCTACGACCTGACCATCATGGGCTCGCTTGGGGTGGGCGCCGTGAAGGATTCCGTGATCGGCAGCAACACCGAACGGGTCCTGCGCCGCGTGCGCAATTCGGACATGTTTATCGTGAAGGACCTGAAGCCCATGAACGGGGGAAAAATCGTCGTGGCCGTGGACGGCAGCCCCTACAGCTTCGGCGGGCTGAAAACCGGCCTGGCCCTGGGGAAAGCGCTGAATAAGCCGGTGGAGGCCATTTCCGCGTTCGATCCGTATTTTCACTACGCCGCGTTCCACAGCATTTCCGGGGTCCTGAACGAAGAGGCCGGCAAGGTCTTTCGCTTCAAGGAACAGGAAAAACTCCACGAGGAAGTGATCGACAGCGGCTTGGCCAAAATCTATCAATCACATCTGGACATTTCCCGCGAAGTGGCCCAGGACGAGGGCTCGGACATCCGCACCACGCTCCTGGACGGCAAGGTATTCGAAAAAGTCCTGCAATACGTCCGCAAAGAACAACCCTGGCTGCTGATCGTCGGGCGCATCGGCGTGCACAGCGACGACGACATGGATATCGGCAGCAACACCGAAAACCTGCTCCGGGCGGCCTCGTGCAACGTCCTGATTTCCAATAAAAGATTCGTACCGCCCATCGACACCCAGGCGGAATACACCATCGCCTGGACCGAGGAAGCCCTGCTGCGCATGGAGAAGGTGCCGGTGTTCGCGCGCGGAGTGGCCAAGACCGCGATTCACCGCTATGCCATTGAAAAAGGGCATACCATCATCAGCAATTCGGTGGTGGACGACGCGGTCGGCGATATCCTCCCCAAAGGCGCCATGGACGCGATGAAAGCCCTGGGCGGCCAGCTCGACGAAGCGGGCATCGACCGCAACCAGATGCAGGCCGACGACGCCGTGGCCGAGGACCTCATGGGCTCGACCCTCAGCGGCATGGTCAACCAGGTGGTCGAGGAAACGGAGCCCGCGGCGAATCCGGCCGTGAGCGCGTCCACGCAATCCTATCTGGACCGCATGGCCCAGCCCTATTACGTCTGCGACGGGTGCGGGTACATCGGGAAAGGCGCCCAACCCGTCAAATGCCCGATTTGCGGAGGCGCGGGCGAGGGCTTCAAAACCGTCGACAAGAGCATGTTCGACGCCGCGGCCAAGCAGGAAGGGGTCCTGGAAACGCAACTGGCGTACGACGACGTGCCCATGCAATGGACCAAGGACGCGAAAGAAGCCATCCGGGCGGTGCCCGCGGGCTTCCAGCGCCGCCGCGCCAAAGCCAAGATCGAAAAGACCGCGAGAAAAATCGGCATGACCACGATCACCCTGGAATATGCCTCGCCCATGATTGACGAAGCCGCCAACGAAGAGTACACCCCGATTTTCGCCAACAAGGAGGCGGACGTGGAACAACCTGCCCCTCAGTCGAACGGACCGGCACCGATCCCCGACTCGCCCTACGATTGGGAGCCCGAAGCCTTGCAACGGCTGGAACGCGCACCCGAAGGGTTCATGCGCGATTGCACCCGGGCCCTCATCATCAAGCACGCCGAGAAGCTGGGGACCACTCACATCACCAGCGACGTGGCGAACGAAGGGATCGAGCAGGCCAAGCAGACCATGGAAGAGGCCATGAAGTCCGGCAACGTCAAGGACATCATCGCCAAACTGACCGGCGCGGGCGCTCAGCAATAGGGAGTCGCCACCGTATGGGCAAATCACTCCCTGTCATCAATGCCCCGCAAGGGGAAGGGCTTGACCCCCGCGTCACCGGGTTCACCTCTCCCGAGGCCGGTCCCGGCGACGGCCGGACCGTGGATGATTTCAAGCCCTACCTCGTCGCCCTGAACCTCACCAAACGCTGCAACCTGAAATGCGACCACTGTTATCTGGACGCCACCACCAAGGCCGGCGGGGGGTCAGACGAGCTTTCGACCGAGGAATGTTACCGGCTGATCGACCAGATCGCCGAGGTCAATAAAGGCTGCCTGCTGGTCATCACCGGAGGCGAACCCCTGGTCCGGCCGGATATCCTGGACATCGCCAGGCACGCCGTGGGACAGGGGTTCATGGTCGTCTTCGGCACCAACGGGATGCTGATCAACGATCGCCTCGCCCAAGAACTCGTCGAAATCGGCGTCATGGGCATGGGCATCAGCATCGACTCCCTGGACGCGGGCAAGCATAACGCGTTTCGCGGCATTCCCGGGGCCTGGGAGGCGGCGGTCGCGGGCATCGAAGCCTGCAAACGGAACGGCCTGCAGTTCCAGGTGCACTTCAGCGCCCAACCCATGAACTACAAGGAACTGCCGGACGTGATCGACTGGGCCCACGGCCTGGGCGCGCGCGTGCTGAACGTCTTCTTCATGGTCTGCACGGGCCGCGGCGAGGAACTGACCGACATCACCCCCGAACAGTACGAGGAAGTGCTGGCCTTCCTGGTGGACAGCCAGGACCGGTATTCGGACATGCTGGTGCGCGCGCGGTGCGCCCCGCACTTCAAACGGCTCGCCTATGAAAAGGACCCCGACTCCCCGATCACCAAGGCCCAGGGATACATGGGCGGGGGCTGCCTGGCCGGGACGAATTACGCGCGGGTCACGCCGAACGGCGACCTGACGCCGTGTCCCTACATGCCCCTGTCGGCCGGGAACATCCGGACTACCAGCTTCGTGGACCTGTGGGAAAAGTCGGACATTTTCGACTCGTTCCGGTACCCGCACCTGAAGGGCAAATGCGGCGACTGCGAATACAGTGAGATCTGCGGCGGCTGCCGGGCGCGGCCCTACGTGGATCATGGGGACTGGATGGACGAAGACGAGTGGTGCCTGTACACGCCCAAGGGCGGCGACAAAATCCAGGTCGCGTTCAACGTGCCCGAGGAGGTCGAGGTGGAATGGGACGAGGCCGCGCAGACGCGGTTGAGCCGCATCCCCTACTTCCTGCGCGCCATGGTGAAAAAAGGCACCGAACGGCACGCCCGCGAGCACAATATCCCGCGCATCACCGTGGAGTTGATGGAAGAGCTTCGCCAAAAACGCTTCGGCAACGAAAAACCGGTGTTCAAATTCTGATGGATGCCCTCCTGGCCACGCTGTCCGATCTCAATAAAATCATTCCCATTGTCAATCACTGGCTGCACCTGCTCTCGGCCGTCGTGTGGATCGGCGGGCTCGCCTTCCTGGTCATGGCCGTGACGCCGGGGCTCAAATCGTCCGTGCCCAGGGAATACATCAAACCCATCTGCGACACCTTCTACAAGCAATATCGCAAGGTGGTGGGCATCCTGCTGGTGGTGATCCTGTTCACCGGCGGCATCAACCTGCATTACGTCAGCCAGGCCATGGAAATGCAAACCGGCTTCGGCCTGTCCAACAACGCCAAATATCTGACCGTCTTCTTCATCAAGCTCACGCTGGTGCTCGGCATTTTAACCTTGTTTCTGTATACCGTCATCTTCCGCATCGAACCCACGGGCGACGAAGACGAACAGGAAAAAGAAGAACAGGTCGTCGAACCCATTCCCTTCCAAAAAGCCGGCCTCTGGATGGGCATCTTCATCATCCTCTGCGCCGCCGCCATGAAACATTTGCATATTTAACTTCCCCCTCCTTCTTTTGTCATCCTCGACATCTTTAATCGAGGATCCAGCGTCTTTCTATTCCCCTCCTTTGTAAGGAGGGGCAAGGAGAGGTAGAGCGTCTTCCTCTCTTTCCGTCATCCCCGACATCCTTAATCGAGGATCCAGCGTCTTTGCTTTTTTTTGCCTTTGTAGCCGCGCGATCCCATGGCGCCTCCCCTTCCGTCATCCTCGACATCCTTAATCGAGGATCCAGTGTCTTTGTCTTTTGCAATCGTAGTCGCACCATCCCTGCTCAAGAGCAGGGACATGCTTCACGACGCTTTCTCACAATCGGCGTGGGCCTAAATTGACAGAACTGCCCAAACGCTACACAAACAATTTCAGAAGGATTTCTTTCAGTTAGTCAGGGACGGCGATGTGAGAAAATTCAAATCTTTTCTCAATGCCCACGGGCTGCGAGAGGGAGACGAGAAGTATCGGCTGGTGATGAAGCTTTGGACTGATTACCAGAAACAGAGGAAGAAGCCTTTTTCAAACCCTTCATAACTTTTTGGCCCGCTTTGATTTTGTTTTCACGTTCCCGTGCAGGCAAAGTTTCAAGGTGCTCCACCATGACATGGGCCATTTGCCGCGCGGCTTCTCTCGCCGAAAGGTCACGTTTCATGGGCACCAATCTAGCAAGTGAAAATTGGGCTGGTCAACAGAATGAACCTCGTCCCTCTTTCTGTCATTCCTGTATGTGTTCAGTAATTCGTTGACAAGTTTCGTTGATTTGTTTTGGGGTTTTGCCGTCGAGCGCCTGATGCGGGCGCCCCTCATTGTAGTACAGTAAGTATTGCTCCAAGTCGTCCCGAAATTCTTCCAGGGACCCAAACGTGGTCCCCGCGATCAGGTCGTCGTTCAGCGTCCGCCAGAACCGCTCCACCTTCCCGTTCGTTTGCGGGCGATACGGTCGGGTATACCGGTGCTTGA
>MPMZ01000060.1 GCA_002238765.1 Nitrospira sp. bin75 | reverse complement strand
CGCGCATGAGGAATATTGGGACTGGCGGGGTCTACGGTGACCTCTCTACGGCTCGGATTGACGACCAAATCCATGTCCTCCATCGGCACTGCACCCAGCAGCACTTCATCGCCGATCACCAAGGCGCCGACGTAGCAAAACCGCTTACCGAACGCGACCTTTAAGGGACCAACGTATGGAACGTTCAGGTCTCTCCCATCCGCAACAGAGACCTCCCTCATGGACTCTGTTGTCAGGCTCAGTTGGAGAGCAACGTGCTCGGGAATACACAACATCAGCGCACCGGTATCGACCAACGCTTTCACTTTCACGGGAGCCAAATCCGGCTGCCTTGGATTACTCATTTCTATTTCTGCAAAAACATGTCCCATAAGGCAACGTTTTCCTTTCGCTTAATGAGTATATGCTCTCTCTTCGCTGACAGGGCTGTCAAAACGCCGGTCAGAAGGTGATGCCCAGGCCCACGTTCAGCCGGTGGTCCTGACGCGACTCGCTGCCTAATCGTCCGGTGTACCCGGCAATGACACTCACCTTCTCATACAGGCTCACGACCAAACCAAGGTCGGCGCTGGCCCAATGGCGCGGCGGCGTGAAGCCCGAAAGAGTGAAGCGTCCGGGCATGGTGTTGGATCCCGCGGTGACTGAAATGGGATCGTCCTTGAATTCCTTCGCAACGGCCACGCTGGCATAGGGACGAAGCCCCACGTCGTCCAAGGCCAGTGTTCTCGTGACCCGGTAGCCCGCACGCGCGATGAGGGAATCGCGGTCGAAACCGGAGAAGTTCATCGAGGTGGAGCGACTCCCCTTTTCCCTGTACCC
The DNA here is from genome assembly GCA_002238765.1 of Nitrospira sp. bin75. GTDB lineage: Bacteria > Nitrospirota > Nitrospiria > Nitrospirales > UBA8639 > Bin75. The sequence continues at coordinate 17,564 of MPMZ01000060.1, read as the reverse complement.
GTCGACCGACTGATTCAGCCAGGCCAAACCCAGGAAGGGACCGTGTTGGAGATCAGCGGGATCGCCAAGCATCCAGCCTGCGTCGAATTCCGCCCCAAACTGACCGGCGCTGGTGGAGCCCTGCTCGGCACGTACCGCGGAACCGAGGGTGATCGACCGCTTGACGTCCACCGACGTGTTGCCCGCGCTGAGGGCGCCGCTCACGTAGAGGCCGTCGCGACGCCACGTGCCGTGCACCGACCCGATCACCGCGCTACTCTCGAGACTCGCACCCGAGGCATCATTGTTATACGAACCGAGGCTCAAGGCGGCGCCCCACCACAGGTTGTCTCCCGCCCGGTGGTTGGCCCCCAGGGTGAACACCTGCACGTCGGCCTGTGTTTCGCCGAGACGCGGCAAGGCATCCAGCTCATATCGACCGATGCGGCCCGTCACGTAGGCGCGCCAACTCCCGACCGACCGGTCGAGCCCGAGATCCGTCATCCGTTCGGCGGAGATGGCGCTACGGTGAATGTTCGCCATCTCGACGCCGCCTTCGCCGGCAAGGGACACCTGGACCGGGGCCGCAAGCGTGGACGTGACCGTGCTCGCGGTCATCGCGTGCATCGCGCCGCTGGGATGGCTCCGGTCCGCGAACAAATATTGTTGGTTTTCGCCGGATTTATCGGTTACGGGATAACCGGAGCCCTGCGTACCGCACAAGATCGAGACCGCACTTGCAGCGTCCGGCTCCCCGCAGGCCGTACTGGTGGCGTCCGTCAAGCCATACGTCCCGGGGTCTTCGACGATTTCATTGAAAAAGGCATGGATATTGACGGGAATGATGCCATCCTCGTTCTCGCGAATGCCGGCGTACAGCACCTCGTTATAGGCGGTGACCAGTTGGGTCAATGGTCCCTGAACGACCTGGCCCAAGTTGACGGCGTAAGGGGCTTTGCTGATGTCGGGCATGTTGAACGCCAGGACGTGGCGGGCGCCGGCGTCCTGAAGACGCCGTATCTGCGCGATGTTGACACGTGCGGCCGCCAACGTGTGGAGCGAAGCATTGGCCGGATCATTCAACAAAGAACCGGCAACGTCGTTCGCGCCGCCCCAAATGACGTAGAGCGCGTTCGGGTCGGCTGTCTCGCCCGATTTAAAGAAGTACTTTGTGATCTGCTCCGTCACCGGGGTTGACGGAACAGTACAGGGCGTAGCCGGATTCATACAGGCTCCGGCGAAAGCGTAGTTCGACCCGCCGGCGAGATCGTTCATGCCCGACGCGCCGAAGTTTTCCGCCACGATCTCGGCCCAGACCGGGTCGGGATTGGTGGTGAAGCTGCTGCCCGGAGGCAGCGGTAACAGGCTTCCTGCATTGCCGGAGTCGCTCAGGCTGTCGCCGAATACGACGACGTCGCTGAAGTTCTGGCCCCAGGCGTAACCGGTGAACCCAAGGATGAAAACAAGAATACCGAACAGACGAACATGACGAAGCATGGTGCAGTCTCCCTTCATAGCCCGGACACCACCCATCCGGCTGATCCGCCATCAACCGTGTGTCCCGGTTTGGTCTGATTTGAACAGAAGACGCGGGATTGACTCATATCCCCCATTACCAAAACATGGTGCCCCCGAGACGATTTGAACGTCCGACCTGCGGTTTAGGAAACCGTTGCTCTATCCACCTGAGCTACGGGGGCAGCCAACGATGTGCCGTTGAAGAAAGGATGTGTCAGAGCCTTGTAGTCTACCGCAACGCCTGGGCCGAGACAACGGGGCGAAATCAATGCAATAGAGGGCGAATCCCCGGCAAGAGATTTATCAGAGCCTTAAGGAGAGCCGAAAGGAACCGCTGAGGCTACCGCGCTGCCGATTTCGCTGCTCACCACTCCTCAACAGGCAGGTGCTCGATTTCCCTGAAGTGCAGGTCTCGGGAGACGACAGTCAGGCCGTGTTGCTGCGCGATTGCTGCAATCCAGATGTCATTTTCAGGAATCGGTCGGCCCTTTGCTCGTAGAGTTGTCTTGATCCGGCCATAGTGCAGAGCGGTGGTGCCATCGCAGTAGAGGATGGCCGTGGAATCCGCCAAGCGGTCAATACGTTCGGCGTTGTCATTGGGATGAGCTGACTTAAACGCTCAGAAATACAGTTCGCCAAGTGCGATGCTTGGAAGAAAAACTGCTTCTGATACCACCAAACGGAAAAGAATGGCTTCGTCCTTCGCGAGGATACCGATCACAATGTTGGTGTCCAGAAGGACACTACCACTCACTCTCGTTTATCCTTTCGCAGCCCTCCTCGATGACCGCGGCCATTTGTTTGAGATCCTCCGGGTCAATCGCGCCGGCGAATCTCGCCAAGTCATTCCTGGCCTTCCCGGTGGGTCCTGTAACCAAGCTCTTCGCGAAGGCGATGACCCTCTGTTGCTCTTCTTGCGATAACCGAGCCATCTCTTTGAGCAACTCTTCCTGCAATTTCGGACTCACGGCGTAGAATCCCCTTCGCATGGTGGTTAGACTATGTCCATTATCATTCCCTGCCATATTGGCGTCAAGAAGCGAAGGCCACACTGACTTTTGGAGGGGAAAGCGTGGCTTCCCGATAAGAATAAAGATGGTTGGTTCAAAGTGCCTGGAGCGGTATGATGAACCCGTGAAGCCCATCGCCAATCCGCCTAACCCGTTTGATTCTCACCACCGCGACCTCCTTGAACCGGCGCCCCACGTCACGACTCAGGTGTTTGAGGAAAAGACCGGGGCGATCCTGAGCCGAAACGACAGCCCCGACCTGCCCTTCAGGTGGAGCGTGAATCCCTATCGCGGCTGCTTCCATGCCTGTGCCTATTGCTATGCACGCCCGAGCCATCAATATTGGGGGTTCGGCGCGGGGACGGACTTTGAATCCAAACTCATCGTGAAGCCCAACGCGGCGGCGGCGCTCCGTACGGCGTTTTTGAAACCCTCGTGGAAAGGCGAACTCGTGGTCTTTTCCGGCAACACCGACTGCTATCAACCGCTCGAAGCCACGCATGAACTCACTCGCGCCTGTTTGGCGGTCTGCGCCGAGTTTCGCAACCCCGTCACCATCATTACCAAAGCCGCGCTCATCCAACGGGACCTCGATCTGCTGCACACCCTCCATGAACGGGCTTGGGTCCGCGTGTATTTCAGTATCCCGTTTGCCGACAACGCGGTCGCTCGAAAAGTCGAGCCGCAGACACCCTCCATCACCAAACGTCTGGAGGCCATGACCGCCCTGTCTTCAGCCGGCATCCCCACGGCCGTGATGATCGGTCCCGTCATTCCGGGGCTCAACGAACAGGACATCCCGCAGATCCTTCACCTCGCGAGACAGGCCGGCGCCACGCGCGCCGCCTATACGCTGTTACGGCTCAACGACAACGTGCTGCCGGTGTTTCTGGAACGCATGGCCGAAGCCTTTCCCGACAGGATCGGAAAAATCACCAACCGCCTGAAAGAAACCAGGGGCGGGACGTTGGAAGAAAAGCGGTTCTTCGCCCGCCACCAAGGACGAGGCTCGACGTGGGAAACCATCGAACAATTATTCGATTTGGCGTTTCGCAAGGAAGGCTTTCACCGATTCGAACGGGACGATGCCGTTCCCGCCACCTTCACCAGACCACCCACGGCTCAACTCAACCTGTTTTGAAGACTCCCGATCCACGTTTTTCAGTTGGCACGAGGCTATTTCTCTCTTTACAATCAGAGAGCGTCGGTTCTGACGAGCAACGAATTGTGAGAGGGTTCTCCTCTCTCTTCTTACAAATCCGAAAAAAGGTGGATGATATGCTGAATGGTTGTTGGAAAAGGTTGATGGCCGTCTGCATGGCTGGGGTGATCGGCCTCACGGGATGTGAGAACGCGGAAGCCCCGTGGGACACGCACATGGACCGGGGTGATGTTCTCTTCCAACAGGGACGTCTCAAAGAGGCCAAGGAACAGTACACTGCCGCGCTCAAGGAAGCCGAAACATTCGGGGAACAGGATCCCCGGCTGCCCCGAACGCTGACGAAACTGGCCGGGCTCCATGACGCGCAGGGTGAATATGAACAGGCCGAACCACTGTTGAGTCGCGCCGCCGGCCTGAATGAAACCATTCTTGGTGATCGCGATCCTCAATTCGCCGCCAGCCTGAGTAACCTCGCGGCCGTGTACTACGCGCAACAACACTATGAGAAAGCCCTGCCCCTTTTTGAACGGGCTTTACACGTTCGTGAACGGGCGCTCGGCGCGGACCATCTTGATGTGACCCTGGATCTCGAAAATCTGGCCGGCGTGCTGGCCGCGCAAGAACACTATGCCCAAGCGGAGACGCATTTAATCCGGGCCCTGGCAATTACGGAAAACTCCACGGGACCGGACGACCCCGCGATGGTGGAACGGCTCAACAATCTCGCGCTCCTGTACCGGGCCCAAGAGGACTATGCGCAAGCCGTCCCGTTGCTGGAGCGCGCCTTGGCCATCAATACGAAACAATTTGGAGACGCGAGTCCTGGTCTACTCGGCAGTCTCAACAACCTCGCGTTCATGCACGTGGCCCAAGGCGAACACGACAAAGCCGAAGGGCTTCTGAAGCAGGCTCTCGCCATCACAGAAAAATCGTTCGGTCCGGACAACCCGCGATTGGTGTCCAGCCTGACCAAGCTTGCCGACTTCTATCGCCTGCAAGGGCAATTCGAGAAAGCCGAACCCTTCCTGGTCGACGCCCTGGAAATCAACGAGAAGAAATTCGGCCCGGAGCATGAAAAAGTCGCCAACGTCGCCAACAATCTGGCGCTGATTTACTTCTTGCAGGAAAAGTACGCGAAAGCCGAACCCCTCTTCACCCGGGCACTGATGATCAATGAACAAACTTTGGGAAAAGAACACCCGGTCGTTGCCCGCACGCTCAAGAACTACGTCGCACTGTTAAAAAAAACCAACCGGGATAAAGACGCGAAGGATTTCGAAGCCCGCATCGCCGCCATCGAGAACGAGTGAAAAAGTAAAGGCCGTAGCACCCATGCAAAAAGGTGGCAGAAACTCGATACTATGGCACACTCTTGAACGGAAGCAGCATGAGATGGTGCGCAATGTCAAGCACAATAAAAACAGTGGTTAAAGAACCTCTTGGCGAATACAACAATTGGGACGCCAATAAAGTTCAAAACGATGACAGCGCCGCGCATCGGTGGTATCGGTTCGTACTTTCCTTCCCTCCACATCTAGTTCGCGATTACCTGGATGATTTTGGTGTACGCAACGGCGGGCTGGTGCTGGATCCATTCTGCGGAACCGGAACAACAATAGTAGAGAGCAAGAAGCTGGGAATCTCTGGCGTCGGCATCGAGGCATTGCCTATGGCTCACTTTGCAAGTTGCGTGAAGACAGATTGGCGACCTTCACCCGATGGGCTGGCTGAGCATGCTCGACGTGTCGCCGACAAAACGTTGTGCCGCTTAAAGGCCGATAACATTCAGGATCCTCCGTTCTTCTCCGATCCCTCAGGCTCCACGAACGGCCTTCGTACACTGCCACCGGAAGTCGCGAAGATCCTGCTAAGGAACTCCATCAGTCCATTGCCTTTGCACAAGGTTTTGGTTCTGATAAACGTACTAGAGGAAGAACAGGACAAACAGTTCCTGGCCCACGAGAAGTTAGCGTTAGCTAAAGCGTTAGTAGCTGACATCAGCAACCTGCACTTTGGCCCGGAGGTCGGTGTGGGAAAGTGTAAGGACGATGCTCCTGTCGTGGCTGCTTGGCTCTCTCGTGTCAACGCCATTGTGGAAGACCTGCGACAGCTTCCCCGGAAAAATAGCGCAACGGCTCAGGTATTTCTGGCTGATGCGCGTCAAATTCCTGAAATACTTGAACCCGAGTCAGTCGATGCAGTGATTACCTCTCCTCCCTATCCCAATGAGAAAGACTATTCGCGGACGACGCGCCTTGAGACCGTCCTTTTGGGTTTTGCACACAACATGTCGGAACTACGGACGTTGAAGAAAACTCTGGTACGATCCAATACGCGAAGCGTCTATAAAACGGACGATGATGATATGTGGGTGAAGGGACATAGGAAAATTGAGTCCATTGCGCGTGAGATCGAAGAGCGACGCACGATGCTTGGCAAGACCTCAGGCTTTGAACGACTGTATCACAGGGTAACGAAGTTATACTTCGGCGGGATGGCAAGACATCTTGAGACGATGAAGCGCGTTCTGAAGCCTGGAGCCATGTTAGCCTACGTCGTGGGAGACCAGGCTTCATATTTGCGTGTCATGATCCATACGGGACAAATTCTAGCCAGCTTGGCGAAATCACAGGGATATGAACCGGTAAGGATTGACCTTTTCAGGACGCGGCTGGCGACAGCAACAAAGGAACAACTTCGAGAAGAAGTTCTTGTGCTGCGGTGGCCAGGAAAAAGGCAATCCGCAGGGAGGAAATACAGCCATGACTGAACCTAACCGGTACATGCAAATCATCGAACGCATTTTCCTGTCAATTCACAAGAAGGGACAACAGGAAGTGCTGTTCAGTCGATCCGAGATAGAGAAGGCTGCTTCAAAATTGAAAATCAAGCTGCCGAAGAATCTCGGGGATGTTATTTACAGCTTTCGTTATCGTGTACCGTTGCCGCCTTCAATTCAAGAACGCGCCCCCAAAGGCAAAGAGTGGATTATTCGTCCGGCCGGACGTGGAAAGTATTGCTTTGTAGCGACCGAGGTAGCTCAGATCACACCGACAAAGCACATGGCCGAAACAAAAGTGCCGGATGCGACGCCTGGCCTGATCTCGATGTATGCCCTGAATGATGAACAAGCCCTGCTTGCAAAGTTGCGATGCAATCGACTGGTTGACATCTTTACACGGGTAACGTGTTATCCGTTACAAAGCCATCTACGCACCACGACTCCACAACTTGGACAAGTCGAGACAGACGAAATCTATATCGGAGCAGATCGACGTGGTGCGCACTATGTCTTTCCCGTACAGGCGAAAGGAAAGACAGACCGACTCAACGTGGTGCAGATTGAACAGGATATTGCGCTGTGCAGACATAAGTTTCCTACTCTGATCTGCAGACCGATCGCCGCCTAGTTCATGCGTGACGAGCGCATCGTGCTTTTCGAGTTTGAGGAAAGCAATACGGGAATCGGCATCTCTCTTGAGAAGCACTATCGGCTTCTTCCTCCTGAAGAAATCGACCAAGAGGAGTTGGCAAACTATCGGGCACGAAGATCTGATGAGGCTGTTGCGAAATAAAGGAGTACCCGGTCGTTGCCCGCACGCTCAAGAACTACGCCGCGCTGTTAAAAAAAACCAACCGGGATAAAGACGCGAAGGATTTCGAAGCCCGCATCGCAGCCATCGAGAACGAGTCATGAAAACGGGCAGCCGGCGAGATGCAGCCCTCCGGCGAACAGATGGCCAAGGCAGGATGCTATTCTGATTTATAATCATGTTTGTTATTACATTTAAAACAGATAGAAAATATGCGGCAATTCGTAAATCACCGGACAAGCGTATTACGCTTCACGTACCTGTCTTTGAATTTGGCTATAAGGTAGATGATGGAAGGATACAATGCCAAAAAATTCGTCCGGATTTTGCACGTATGCTAAAATGGACTTCCGTAGAAATTCTTTCTGAAAAAGAGATTGCAGACAAAGAACTTCATGATTCTTATCTCTTTCTTGATGAAAACGGAAATGAAATGACCCGAATTGAATTTCAACGCGAAATAAACAGTCAGCCGGATAAATATAAATCGCCGTGGAACGACGAATTTCTCGATGAGGATAATAAATGAAGATGTTTTGTGAAATGCTTTAGGTACAAGAGCAAGAGTGTTTACCAAAAGACGGTTGTCTTGTTGTCAAAGCAGATTGCGCTCGGCCTGCTGATCATAGAGTGATGGTGAAGCCTGACTAGCGTGTGGTGGGAGCAATCAAACGCAAGCTTTATCGCCGCCGCCAAGAGGTATGCCTGAGCCTATCCGCTGTGAGCGGGGCACCCTCGGCTTCAAATGAACAGCATATCCTGAACAGTAGCCATGTTGAGTTTGAGGTGTAGTGAGGTTGTTCACTGCTCACCCACCTCACCCGGTGTTCCGGCACAGAGTCGAACCTAGACAAGCGGGAGGATGTGATGCCAAGGTCGACAAAAGACGATCTCTTTTCGAAAGAGGTTCAAGAAAAACTCGGGCATTATGTCTACAGATTGATTGATCCCAGTAACGGCCAAACCTTCTATGTTGGAAAGGGACAAGGAAACCGTGTTTTTGAGCACGTTAAGGCAGATCTGAAGGCAGACGAGAACAGTAAAGAGGACTTGCGCCTGAAAACAATTCGAGAGATTAAACGAAAGAATCTCATGCCCATTCATGTAATTCATCGTCATAACATGTCAAAACACGTCGCGTTAGAAGTTGAGGCCGCGTTGATTGACGCTTATCCGGGACTGACTAACCAAGTTTCCGGTCAGGGTTCGAACGACTACGGCCCAGCGCATGTAGATCAACTCGTAGAGCGGTACACCGCGGAGACCATAGAATACGATCCCAGTCATAAGATTATGGTGATAAAGACCAAGTGGGCGACAGTGGAAGAACGTGGTGGTGAAGTATACCAAGCGATACGTGCCAGATGGAAAGTGCGTAAGGATAGAGCGGAGCGGGCGCACTACATTCTCGCAATTATTGATGGAATATGTCGAGATGTATTCAAACCTGAAAAGTGGAAACGGAGTTCACCACCAGAAGATAAACGATATGAATTCGACGGAGTCAAAGCGGACGCGGAAATTTGTGAGAAATACGTCAACAAGCGTCTGCCGGATGATGATTGCAAGAGGGGTATGGCTTCTCCAGTGTTGTACAAATATCGGTGATTCATGATATTGCTCCGTCGTCCATTTGTTGACGTAAGAATTGATGTCTCTTCCGTCAAAAAAATGACGTGCGGCGGTGCACGCGCGCGACACCGAGTAGACTTGCATGACGGGCACAAAAGCCGCACAATGAAGAGAAGGGAAACCTGATGGAAAATGCTCTTCGATTTGTGATCGTTTTTTTGTGGTGTGTCGGTTTCGGGTTTTTCAGCGTCATGGGCTATTTGGACGACACCATGACGGGTCAAAAGAGCACCGCGATCCTGGCCGGGCTCCTGGCAGGCTTGGGCGTGTATTGCGCCATCGAGTGGCGCCCGAAGATCAAGGGATTATCCATTCGCGCGGGTTGGAACAAATTCATCGACCACCGCCTCTACGCCCAAATGTCTCGAGGCATTCGAGCTTTTCTGCCCCTATGCGCACAAATGTTGCGGAAGGTTCGAGCCTCCGTGACGTCCATCAATCTCCCCATGTGGGGTAGCATCAAAAAACGTTTTCTGCCGACGAGCAAGCCCCCGGTTTCTTCGAAAAGCCTGCCCTGAGCGCAGCGAAGTCGAAGGGTCCCTGACCCCGTTTCCATAACCGTTCAGCGCGTCGTCGTTCTCGTCAACCCCGCAAGCGACAACCTCCTGTTGGGCGCACGTTCCAAGGCCAATGTAAACTGACGCCGCGCCTCGTCCCGTTTTCTCAGACTCAAGAGCACTTCACCGAACAACTCATGCGTCGGCTTGACCGGAAACACCGGACCGGCGGAAAAAGGCAAGGTATCTTCCAAAGCGGCCGTTTCGCGTAACAGCGCAAGCCCCTCGTTCACGTTTCCCTCCGCCAGCAACTTCATGGCGGACAATTGGTTCTTCATCACCTTCACCGGTCCGTGAGTCGTCGTCCTTGCCACACGATCCGTGTGCCGGCGAAACTGGTCCAGCACCCGGGCGGCCACCTCTCCATGTCCGGCTTTGAATGCGCTCAACCCAATGGCGAACAACTCACTCATCGCCGCGGACAATCGGACGGCCGACCTGTCGCGATCGAGCCCGGTCACGTCCCACGTTTCGGTCTCGATGATATACGTCGCACGCATGGCCGCCCGGTACCGCTGCAAGGCCCCAGACCTGACCCGTTCGGCGTCCTCCTCAACCATGCGGAGAAAGGGCCGCGCTTCTTCCACTCGCCCCTGCTGGAGCAAGGCATACATCAGCCAATGGGCCACGTGCCAGGAACGCTCCGCCACGCTCAATCCTTTGCGGATTCTCCGTTGCTCACTCGCCGTCCAGCTCTTTTCATTGGCTTGAATGACGTCATCCCATAGACCTAACGCCATAAAAATGTGCGAGGGCATGTGCCGGGCATGAGGGGCCGCCGGCGCCAGGCTGGCGTAGACGCGCGCCGCTTCCAGGGCCTCGTGCGCATGGGCCGGCTCGTCGAGAGCATGAATCAAATAATGAACGGCACCGGGATGGTCTGGATTTCTTTCAAACACGTCTTGGACAATGGACGCGGCGTCCAGGTAGAGTTTCTCCACCCGTTTGCCCTGTGCGGAACCCAGAATCGACAACGCATGGAACGCCTGGGCGTTGTCATCTCCGGGAAATTGCCGGGCAAGAGCCTGCATGGCAGCCATATACGCCTGATCGCGCTGTTTTTTGTCGCCTTCCCCATACAAGGCCTCGACCGCTCGCAGATACCCTCGCTCCCGTGCGGTCGAAGCAGCGGCCACTCGTTGGCTGGACGAGGGCGCCAATCGCCGTAAAATCTTCAGTGCCTGCTGAACGTCCTGCTCACCCCACAGGGGATGGGTCATCGTCATGGCCTCTCCCCAGTACGCCATCGCAAAACCGGGGTCGAGTTCCTGCGCCTGCTAGAAGGCGACTTGGGCGTCGTCATATTCAAAGTTGTGTAACAACAATACTCCCCGGAGAAACGGCTTTTGAGCCTCCGGTGCACCCGAGGTGGGAAAATCAATCTCGCCAAGAGAGGAAGCGGATGTTTCACGGGAATCCGCCCGGGTCACGTCCGGACGGGAATCCGGAACAAACCCATGGCGATGCGGCATCCGAACCTTGGGAAGTGTGTCCCGGTCGAGCACGTCGCCCTTTTCCAGCAACCCGTTTCGGAACAGGATCCATGCCGTCACGGCATATACCTGGTCGGACGTCAGGGATTGCGGCGCCACAAACGGCATCGCCCGATAAATATAATCGAACAGGGTCGTGGCATACGGCCAATAACTGCCGGCCGTTTTCAAAGGATGATCGCTCGCAAGCGTCCCTTGCCCGCCCACCAACTTGGGATTGGGACCTTCCACCCCGGTCGCGCCATGACAACCCGCACAATGCCGCGCAAACACTTGCGCTCCTTCTTTCACCGTCCCCCTGCCGGCAGGCAAGCCTTCGCCGTTCGGCGCAACGTCGATGTCCCAGGCTTGAATCTCCTCCGGGGTCGCGACACGCCCGAGCTGAAAGGTGCCGCTCTTCGATGTTCCCCACGAATCAACCGGACCCGCCACCGCCATGACGAGCAGCACAAGTAAAACGCTTCCCCCCCTCACCCTAACCCCCTCCCACCACAGGGGAGAGGGAACTGGCGCTACGTTCGTAGCCCCCTCACACCTGGACATTCGACACGATCCCTTCTTCGTCGATCTTCCAACTCTGGATGGCATTGTAATGGTAGTACGAATTGGTCCCCCGGACGCTTACCAACTCCTGATGCGTCGGTTGCCGGTACCCGGTTTCATCGATACAACGACTTTGAAGAATAGCTTCCCGGCCGCCCCACCACCAATCGAGACAAAACCGGGTGTGGCATTTCGACAGAACCGGGGCTTGTAACACTGCGGTTCGCCAACTGGTTCCGCCATCCACGCTGACTTCCACTTTCTCGACCCGGCCACGCCCGCTCCACGCCAACCCCCGGATTTCAACGTAGCCCGGCTTTTTTAATCGTTGCCCGCCGGATGGCGCCGTGATCACCGACTTGGCTTCCATGTCGAAGGTGAATTGACGCGCGGTCCCATCCGGCATCAAGTCGGTATATTTCGACGTTTCTTCGCGAGTCATCACTGGGGCGGACACCAGTTTCAGGCGTCGCACCCATTTAATGCACGTGTTGCCTTCAAAGCCCGGCACCAACAAACGCAGGGGATACCCTTGCTCCGGACGGAGCGGTTCCCCATTCTGGGCATAACACAACAGGGCTTCATCCAACACGCGGTCCAACGGAAGACTCCGCGTCATCGCCGCGGCATCGCTGCCCTCGGCCAACATCCAGGTGACGCCGGGGGTCAGACCCGCTTCCGCCAGGACCGTCGAGAGTCGTACGCCTGTCCACTCACTGGTGCTGGTCAGGCCATGGATCTCTTGCGCGGTCTTGCCCTTCGGCCCTTTCCATTCTTTTCCGCTGTTACCCGAACACTCGACAAAGACGATCCGCGAAGTCGCGGGGAACCGTTTCAACTCGTCCATGGTAAAGAGCAACGGCCGTTCCACCAGACCATGCACCAGGAGCCGGTGCCGCGCGGGATCGATGAGGGGCACGCCGTTATGATGGCGTTCAAAATGCAGGGCCGACGGGGTGATGATGCCATGCAAATCCTGTAATGGCGTTCTCGACCGCTGTGGTCTGGTCAATCGCTTAACACGTTCGAAGGATGAGCGTTGACCATATTCCGTCGCTTGGCCCCCCGGCACCCGGGTGGGATCGCCGGGAACGTCTGCCGCACGGCCCAGGAACGGCGCAAGCAAAACGTGCGCCGCAGCCGCCCCCAACATCGACGTGGCTCCGGTCAAAAAGGCCCGGCGCGTTGGTGGCTCTTTGGGTCGCGTGGTAAGCATGACGTCTGTTGCCGAAACCTCCGGCTTCTGCTCAGCCGACGCCGGCTTCCCGGTTTTCTTATCCATCTCTCATTTCTCCCGCAAATCTCTTAATGAGCGGAAAACAGTCTAAACGAAACGGGCACCGGTTGGAAGACACCGGCAGTGGATAGGAAAAAGAACGCGTCATGAGGCACGTCCCGGGTCTTGACCCTGGTTGCCGTCATGCACGTACAATGAGAGAGCCTTTGATTTTCTGCTTGACTACCCATCGCGTCTTGGGTAAACCGACTGTCAGGAAAGAAACCCGGCAAGAAGATCTGTCTTTTTCCTTCCTTTTGTAAGTGAGTGGGTCGGCTTAGCGAAGCGTAATCCGACGGACGTGCGAATGAATCAACACGTATAAGTGACATATGCCCTACCTGCCAATCGAAGAATACGGCCTGATCGGCAACATGCAAACCAGTGCCCTGGTCGGCGTGAACGGCTCGATCGACTGGTTCTGTTTCCCGCACTTTGATTCTCCAAGCGTATTCGGCGCCGTCCTGGATGATCGCAAAGGCGGGTGGTTCAAGATTGAACCCCACGGGGATGAAGCCACGCACAAGCAAAATTACTGGCCGGACACGAACGTGCTCGTCACGCGGTTTCTTTCCGATCAGGGCGTGGGACATGTCATCGACTTTATGCCGGTTGATCTCAAAGCCACTGATGCCGGCTATCATGGCATCATTCGCCGCGTTCAGGCGATTCGCGGTAACGTGGCGTTTCGGCTGGAGTGTTTTCCCGCCTTCAATTACGCCCGGGATGCCCACACGACGACCCTGACCGCCGACGGCGCCTATTTCGAAGCCCCGGGGCTGAGTTTGTGGTTGGGATCGACCATTCCCTTACAACGGGAAGGCAACGGCGTGGTCGCTGAATTTGTGATACAGGAAGGTCACGAATTGACGTTTTCCCTTCAGGAAGTGGAGCGGATCGATGCCTGCGGCAAGGCCATCTCCGAAGAGCAGGCCAATAAACTCTTCCGCCAGACCGTCGCCTACTGGCGAAAATGGCTCTCCCAATGCACCTACCGGGGTCGATGGCGCGAAATGGTGCAACGCTCGGCTTTGACCCTGAAACTGCTCACCTTTGAGACGACGGGAGCGATCGTCGCCGCTCCGACGTGCAGTCTTCCGGAGGGCGTGGGCGGAGAACGCAATTGGGATTACAGGTACACGTGGATCCGTGACGCGGCCTTTACCATCTATGCTCTCCTGCGTATCGGGTTCACCGAAGAAGCGGAAAAATTCATGCACTGGCTCGAAGCACGCTGTCATGAACTCAATCCCGACGGCTCGTTGCAAATCATGTATGGCATCGACGGCCGGCATGAACTGCATGAAGAAACCCTGTCTCATCTCGACGGATATAAGGGATCACGTCCCGTCCGCGTCGGAAACGGCGCCTATGATCAACTGCAATTGGACATTTACGGCGAATTGCTGGATTCGGTGTATCTCTACAACAAATACGGCAGCCCGATTTCTTACGACCTCTGGAGCCATTTGCGCCGGTTGGTCAACTGGGTATGCGACAACTGGACGCGTTCGGATGAAGGGATTTGGGAAGTCCGGGGAAGCCAGCAACATTTCCTGTATTCGAAACTCATGTGCTGGGTGGCCGTCGACCGGGGCTTGCGCCTCGCCGACAGACGCTCGTTTCCCGCGGATCGTGACCGGTGGCTGAAAGTCCGTGATACCATTTATGAAGAAATTATGGAAAAAGGATGGAGTGAGACCAGACAAGCCTTTGTGCAGCGGTACGGCAGCAACGCCCTTGACGCGGCGAACCTTATGATGCCCCTGGTCTTTTTCGTCTCCCCCACCGATCCCAGGATGCTCAAGACCCTGGAAGCGATCAACCAGTCCCCGGAGCATGGGGGCCTGGTCGCCAATGCCCTGGTGTACCGGTATAACGCCAACGAAACAGAAGATGGGCTGAAAGGCGAAGAGGGCACCTTCAACATTTGTACGTTCTGGTTGGTCGAAGCGCTCACCCGCGCGGGCAGGGTCGATGAAGCGCGACTGATGTTCGAGCAAATACTCGGCTATGCCAATCACGTCGGGCTGTATGCCGAAGAGACCGGGCATCACGGCGAAGGCCTCGGCAACTTCCCCCAAGCCTTTACCCACTTGGCGTTGATCAGCGCCGCGTTCAACCTGGACCGGGTTTTGGGTTCCCGGGGCTGATCGATTTTTCTTCGTGACGGCGCACAGGGGCCGTCCCCTACGGGATCAAATCCTGTCCCAACGTGACCCCGCTATACGACTCCCACGCCCCCCCGGCTTCGCTCCCTCATGAAGAACCGATTGCCCGTACCGCTTTTTGCACTCCTGCAACAAACCGGTGAACTCGCTGAGCGACGTCGCGTCCACGTGTATGCCGTTGGCGGATTTGTCAGAGATCTCCTTCTCGGCATCCCGAACCGTGACCTGGACCTGGTTGTCGAAGGCAACGGGATACGTTTTGCCAAAGCCGTGGGCCAACGATATAAGGCTCACGTCACGCCCCATGAACGATTCGGTACGGCGGTCGTCACATTCGCGGACGGCCACACATTCGACGTGGCCACGGCTCGAACGGAATCGTACGACTCTCCGGCCACGCTACCGACCGTGCGACCGAGTTCTTTCAGGGAAGACCTCCGCCGCCGGGACTTCACGATCAACACCCTGGCCATACGGCTCAATGCCCCGCATTGCGGCGAATTGCTCGATCTCCACAACGGCCGGCGGGATCTGAAAGACAAAACCATTCGCGTGCTGCACGGGCTCAGCTTCATCGATGACCCGACCCGCGTGTTCCGCGCCATCCGGTATGAACAACGCCTGGGATTTCAACTGGATCGGAACACGGCTGTTCTGATGACGGAAGCCGTGAAAATGGGACTCGTCCACCGCCTCTCCCCGTCTCGCTTTTCAGCCGAACTCCTTCACGTGCTGTCAGAACGTGAGCCCGTCAAAACCCTCTCCAGGCTGGCGGACTTCAATCTGCTTCAATTCATTCACCCGAGACTGAAATGGTCTCCCGGCCTCGCTCGGCTCCTGAACGCCGTCGAGCAAACCATCGCTTGGCATGCCGGCCTCTCTCTCGGACGCCTCACGTCTCCATGGATCATCTATGGTATGGCCTTGCTGGACTCGCTCCCTCAATCGGCCATTCAAGAAACCCTAAGCCGGTTGACGTTTCCCCGGCGCCAGGCCCAAAGCCTCTTGTGGGTGCCCCAAGAGGGCGCTCGTCTGTTGCGAACGCTCAACCGGACCACCAAACCGTCCGACACGTTCCGGGTGCTCCGCAACCTCTCGGATGAGACGCTTGTGTTTCTTAAGGCCAAGACCCGATCGGATAAGGTGAAACAAAACATTTCCGCCCAGTTCACCACCTATCGACGGGTGAAATCGATCCTAACAGGGGACGACTTGAAAGCGATGGGTCTCAAACCGGGCCTCTCGTATCACACAATCCTGAACCGGATTTTGGATGCACGATTGAATGGAGAAGTGGAAACCGAAGCCGACGAACGCCGATTGGTCCGCCGGCTGGCGAAACGGTTCTAACCCGGGTCAGGCAAAAACCACTTCTCTTTTGGCAGGGGGAACGCTACAATTCAAGGCATGCCTGTTGCGTGGCCCATCGCCAAGTTTCTCTTCAAACTGGTTGCCCCCAGCATTCCCGACATCGTCTCCACCGTTGCGACCCTCAAAAATCAACAAGCAGAGCCCCAGCCACGCGAGGAGCCTTTCCAGGCACGCATTGCGGAAATGGAGCAACGGTTGGCGCAACAACTCGAACTTATCGAGAAATTGACGAAACAAGTCAATGCCTTGCAAACGATTCTTTGGCGCACGCTGCTCATCGGCCTTGCCGCTCTCGGGCTGGCACTGACGGGGCTGGTGCTCATCTTTTACGCTTGAAGTGCTGATGGAAATTTTTCCTCCCATTTTCTCTACCTCCCCTCGCCCCTCCTTACAAAGGAGGGGAACCAGAAAAGAATGACCATCTCGTCCCTCCCCTTTGTAAGGGGAGGTCAGGTGGGGTAGAATCCGACCCCCGGCTATGCAGAAATTATTTGTCTCACCGAATTTGGTCGAAGTCGAATCGCTCAAGGACATCCTGGATCAAGCGGGCATTCAATCCTGGATCAAGAACCAACGGGGTTCCTCTCTGGCCGGCGAAGTCCCCTTTGCCGAAGTGTTCCCCGAACTTTGGGTGTTGAACGACGCCGACTATGCCGCAGCTCAGCAATTTCTGGAAAATTGGCGCACCGCCAGACCCTATGAATCGACGGGTTGGACCTGCTTTCGTTGCGGAGAGTCACACGAGAAAGATTTTACTTCGTGCTGGAAATGCGGAAGCGATCGCCCGATGTTGGCCTGATTCGTTGCGGACCCCACGGCGTTCAAGCTTTCACGACCTGCTCGAAGGAATGGAAGCGAATGCCCAACGCTTCACACACCTTGAACTGCCGGTCAAACCGATTCGTCGTCTTCATGATGTCCCGCAACGTCCCCATCCCAACCCGGCCCCATGCCGGCAGGTGAAAGACCGACAGCGGATAATCCGTTCCGAACAGGAGGCGTTGCTGCACTTCAGGGTACTCCCGCAGGCGCAGGAGCATCCTGAACCGGTTGGGGAGCGTCAGCGCGGAAATATCCGCATAGAAGTTCGGATACGTCTCAACCAGTTCCAACAAGGTGGGATAAAACTTTTGGGAATTATCCATTTAACTTGACGTAACTTTCCGCTTCTGTTAGATTCCTTCCGACCGTCCATTCAGGCTACCCCTTGTCGGGTCGCCTGTGAAATACAAGAGCCTGATCGCGCTGCCCTGGATAGC
>MPMZ01000059.1 GCA_002238765.1 Nitrospira sp. bin75 | reverse complement strand
GTCCGGAAAGGTCTCGTAAAACTCCGGACGGGCATGTTGCCGGCCTGTGTTCTCTGACGCAGCAGCCAGGCCTGGGCCGTCACTTCGATGCCTTCGGTCCCGCGGCAAAAACTCACCGTCATGATGTGTTCTCGTGTCCGGTCCCTGGGGTACGCCGACAGCCAACGGCCTTTCCGGGATGGGACAAAGAATCGACCTCTGCTTCCTCCGTTCTTGTAATAGTTCACCTTTCGGGGCTCCCACCCCAGGACCCCGGCGACCGTGCCATCAGGAAACCGGGCCGGCCTGTCCGTGGGCACGTTGGTGGCCAGTCCACTGAGACCGGTTAAATTGGACAGCGGGGATGAGATGATCTCCACGAGACGTGCGCCGCTGGTCCCGATCGTGACGCTGGCCACGCGCCCGAAGTGGACGTCGCCGCTCAGAACCACGACGTCATGCGACACGGAGCCCAATGCTTCCAGCAACCGGGCATACTGCGTTTCGTAACTGCGGATGTTCCGCTCGACCGTGTTTTGCTCCACGATCAACGGTTGTGGAAGGACGAGTACACCCGGACAGGTACGGCGACCCGCCCAATCGAGTAACCTTTCGAACGGCGCCTCCGGAAGGAGTTCGTGTTCGGACCGGTGCGAACGCAAATCAGCGAGACACACGGACAGATCATCGCCGAGTGTAAACGATTCGACCACAGGGGAACGTTGGACGTTCCTGACGCCGTCGGACGCCGCTTTCGTCCAACTGTTGCGCACGTGCGGCAGCTTGAGGGCCAGCAGGGTCGGGAGGAGGGAATCGGTAAACGGGTAGTCATTCCAGTATTCGTGATCGTCGGGCAACATCCACGTGCCGCCCCGGCTCAACATGCTGCCGAGCGCCTGCCAGTGGAGGGCATAGTCGTCGGCGATGCGTTCGCGGATTTCCGTTTCGAGCAACGACAGGGAATCGAAGTCGATATCCAGATAGACCTGGTCTCCTGTCAGCACGGTCACGTCCGGACGAATGGCGTTGCGCCCGCGCTCGTAGAGCGCCTTGTAGGAGGCCGCCGCCCGTCCGCCGTCCCGATGGTGGTAGAAGCAACTGCCGAGCGCGATCGTGAAGGCGTCCCGGCCTCTCTCGGGTACGCGTGACGGCAGCGTGCGAAACGTACCGGAGCGAAGCCGTTGCCAGCGGCGCCGGATTCCGGCCCGGGGCTCCGCCTCGATACGGCGCTCGAACTCAAGGCGATATTCGTTCCCGGCTTCGAGTCCTCGAAACGTCACCACGGTGAAGAAACGTTGACGCATCCCCGTAAACGGACGCTGCCACGTGCGGATGATTCGTGTTCTGACCTTGCCGTTGTTCGTGATGAGGCGGACGCGTGCGCGTTCGGGTTTTTTCAAGGTGGGGAACAGCGTGCCCACCCACACTTCCACGGAATAGGGGCTGACTCGATGGACGACCAGCGACCATTGGGCGGTTGACGTGTACGCGTCTGGGTTGATCCGGATTGGTGCCACGTTGTCCTGATAGCCGAAATCCTACCCGGCACGAGCCCTACAAATACGAAGAGTTTCAGACGGGTGGGGGGAAATACGGGCTAGCCCGGATTGCTCACCAGGATCCGTCGCGAGGGCGTCGAGGCGCCGCTGTGCCGGGGCGCACGGACTGCGAGACGCTGAAGGCATAGCTGGAAACTATGTCGAAGGGGCTCGCGGGAGTACGCCTCGGCACAGCGAGTGGATCGGCGCCCGTAGCAGGAGACCGGTGGGCGATCCGGGCTAAAGTTTGCCTTCGCCTTTGAGATATTTGCGAAACCGGTCCATGAGTTCTTCACCGAGCACGCCGACTTCCGGTTTCTCGTTGGTCATGAAGTCGCGGATTTCTTCCAGGCGCTGCTCGGCTTGGCTGTTCCCTTTCAGGCGTTTGACTTTCACCAACGCGTCATCGAAGGCGTCAAAGGTCAATTCCTGATATCCGAAACTTCTGATCCGCTTGACGGCTTTCATCATGGCTTCGTTCCGGAATTTGGTCAGGTGTTCGGAATCGATTTCCCGCAACCCGAGTTTTCTGGCGCGCCGCTCCGCGGCCTTGCGGATTCCGCTGCGCACGAAATCCGGGGAGGTGAGCAACCGTTTCCAGGCTTCGTCCGTCCAGGCCACGTTTTCCTGCGGCGCGTCCCAGACCTTGAACAGCGTCTCTTCATCAATCGTGGTCATCCCCGCGTCGCGCGCCAGGTCTTCCGCGTCCCGCTTCAGCATATCCGTGACGAACTCCAGGGCGATGGGTGGCGAATCCTTCACTTTTTCCTGGAGCATCGCCTTGGCCCCTTCGGTCCATTCGACCGGCGTCACCCGGGCTTCAGCCTGCTCCCCCATGGCCTCGACTTTTTCGAACAATTCCACGTTGACTTCCAAATGACCCCGCTCCCGCGCCACCTCTTCGGTGATCTGCTTGATCATGGCCCGCATGAATTCCGGCACGCTTTCCAACCGTTTGCTCGCTTCCGCGGTCCACGGCATTTTGCCTTGGGCCATTTGATCGGCCGCCTCGGCCATCCCCGCTTCTCCGCCCATACTCCCCATCATCTGCCGCTTGAACCGGTCCAGCATTTCCCCGGTAATCTCGCTTTCTCCCAGTTCGCGGGCTTTCTTTTCCGCCAAACGCCTGACCATGCCCCGTAAAAAGACGGGGGCGCGCGCAAGCCGCGTGAGGGCCTCCGGGGTCCAAGTCGGTGCCGTCACCGTGGGGTCAGGATTGCTCATGCGTGGGCCTTTCTTCATTCAGCAGTTCCTTGACTTCTTTGCCCGCTTTAAAGAACGGCATGCGTTTTTCAGGCACGGACACGGTCTCTCCGGTTTTCGGATTCCTTCCGTCCTTGGTGCGCCGGACGCGCAACCGGAAACTTCCAAACCCGCGGATCTCCGTTTTCTCGCCACGCTTTAACGCATCACGGATGGAATCGAAAATGCCATTCACCACCTTTTCCGCGTCACGGCGGCTGAGAGTCTTGGCTTTTTCCGCCACTTTCTCAATCAGGTGTGCCTTGGTCATGACTCCTCTCCTCAATCGAATGGCTTGGCGGCCCGTGCGCTCATGCGTCCCGTTCCCTGCTCCTTCTACAAAGCCATGAAATACATGAGGTTCATTCCCGTGTGCAGGGGCAACGCAGGCGTGTCCCCGAACAGGGACCCGACCAACCAATCACGGAATGAAAACTCCGGGGTCGATTCGATGACCGGCGGAGACCCTTTGAGCCCGGTCATCCGCGCCGCCAGCCTGACGGCGTCTTTCAGGTCTCCCAAGTCATCGACGAGTAGCACATCTTTGGCTTGTTGCCCGGTCAACACCCGGCCGTCCGCCAGGGTTTCGACATCGGCGACATCCAGCGCGCGCCCTTCGGCCACGGCTTCGATAAACTGACGATGGGCGTCGTCCATGACCGATTGCAACAACTCCCGTTCATCTTCGCCCATCTTGTGAAACGGGGACCCCACGTCTTTATACCGGCCGCTCTTGATCACGAAGTTCTTCACGCCGATTTTGTCCATGAGCTCTTCAAAATTGGCCAATTGCATAATCACGCCGATACTGCCCGTGAGCGTTCCGGGGTTGGCCAGGATACGATCAGAGGCCACCGCGATGTAATACCCGCCGGAAGCCGCCACCGTTCCCATGGAGGCCACGACCGTTTTCTGCTGTTCGGCCCGCACCCGTTGGACCGCATTGTAAATCTCCTGAGACGCCGCGACCCCGCCGCCCGGAGAATCGATCCGAAGGACAATGGCCTTGACGAGCGGGTCTCGGGCATACGATTCCAACTCATCCACGGTGGAGCGGGAATCCAGAATAGGGCCTTCGATCCTGACGAGCGCGATGCGCTCCTTGCCGACCGTTGCGAGTTCCGGTACCAGCGCGTTCCCCACCACGGTCACCGCCACCGCAGCGACCACGATCCACATGACCCTTCGCCACCTGGAACGCGTTTTACCTGAATGGACGTCGTCTATCATACGCGACTGCCCTGCGGGACTCCTCTACGTCGTTTCCGCGTCGGACGAGGCCGTGACTTCCTGCTCCTGGTCGGCCTCACCCGGGTCGTTCACCGCTTCGGGTTCCTTGCTCTCCGGTTCCTGCGGACAGTCTTTCACACTCAACGCGATTTTCCGTTCTTCACAATCGACTTTGACGATCTTCGCAGTCACCTTCCGGCCGATCGCAAAACTCTCTTCCAGCTTATTCGCCCCATCGGGCCCGACTTCACTGACGTGGATCAACCCTTCCACGTCCCCGTCCAGTTCGACGAACACTCCGAAATCCGCGATCTTGGAAACCGTTCCCGTCGCCACGCTCCCCACCTGGTACCGCGAGGGAATGTCCGCTTCCCACGGGTCCGCCGTGAGCTGCTTGTAGCCCATCGACAACCGTTCTTTGTCCTTGTCGATACGCAAAATGACCGCGCCCACCCGTTGCCCCTTCTTGAACAATTCCGAGGGATGCTTGACGTGTCTGGTCCACGACATATCCGAAATATGAATCAGCCCGTCGATCCCTTCGTCCAATCCCACGAAGGCCCCGAAGTCCGTGACGCTTTTGACCTTTCCCTTGATCTGCGTGCCCACCGGGTAGCGGGCCTGAATGACGTCCCACGGATTGGTTGCGGTCTGTTTCATGCCGAGAGAAATCTTGCGACCTTGCTGGTCCACGTGCAGCACTTGCGCATCGATGGCGTCTCCCACCGCCACCACCTGGGAAGGATGCCGCACTTCATGCGTCCAAGACATCTCCGAGACGTGGACGAGGCCTTCCACGCCCGGCTCCAGTTCGACGAACGCGCCATAATCGGTCAGGCTGACGACCTTGCCGTTGACGCGCGACCCTTCGGGGTATTTGGAGGCGATGTTCATCCAGGGGTCGGCCGTTTTTTGTTTGAGCCCCAAGGAAATTCTTCCGGATTCCCGGTCGTACTTGAGGACGAGCACTTCCAACCGGTCCCCCACGGCAAACATGTCGGACGGATGGCCGACCCGACCCCAGGAAATGTCGGTGATGTGCAACAGGCCGTCAATGCCGCCCAAATCCAGGAACGCGCCGTAGTCGGTGATGTTTTTCACGGTTCCTTCGAGCAGTTGCCCTTCGGCGAGGGTCGATAACGTGGTTTGCCGCCGCTTGTCCCGTGTTTCCTCCAATAAAGCCCGGCGGGAAATCACCACGTTGCCGCGCCGATGATTGATTTTGATGATTTTAAACGGGAAGGTTTTTCCGACCAGGCTGTCCAGATCACGGACGGGCGTCAGGTCGATTTGTGAACCGGGTAAAAAGGCCTTGACCCCGATATCCACCATCATCCCGCCTTTAATGCGCGACACCACTTTTCCTTCGACTTCCTGCTCCTCCTGATGCGCCACCTCCAGCTCATCCCAGATTTTCATCTTGTCCGCTTTTTCCTTGGAGAGGAGCAAGTTCCCTTCCGCGTCTTCACGCTGCTCGATGTAGACCTGGATGCGGTTGCCCACCGTCAACACGTTCAGTTCGTCCGGCATGAACTGGTTGGTCGAAATGATGCCTTCGGACTTATACCCGATGTCTACGATGACTCTGTCTTTTTGAATGACCACGACCCGGCCTTCCGTGATCGTCCCTTCTTCGAAATTCTTGAAGGTTTCTTCATACAGGGCCTCCAAGGCCCCCCTGTCCAATTCTTCGACGACGTGTGACGCTGTGCTCATTCCTGGTTCCTAACTTGCAGTCGCTTTCCAGCCACCGCTGTAACGGGGATCGAGCCATGACCGACGTGGAGGCTCAATCTCTCGGGTTCATGTTGTCGGTACTGCCGAATGATCCACGCCGCGCAATTCGGCAATCCGAGCCATTACCGTCTGACTGATCCGTTCGTACAATTCTTTTCCCTGGTAGTGTCGACATTCCTCTCGAAAATCCATGGACTCGCCAAAGGACACTTCCACCGGATGCCGCCTCAGCCATGAGGCACCCGTCGGGAGCACCTGAAACGTCCCCCTGAGATAGACCGGCACCACGGAACATTGGGCTTGAGCCACCAGCCGGCCGATTCCGGGTTTCCCCGGTTGAAGCGCTCCATCCAGTGTTCGCGTCCCTTCCGGAAAGATCACAACGGCCTTTCCCGCCTTGAGCAACTCCACGGCGGACCCGAACGCCTTTCGATCCCAGCGCTCGGTCCTTAACGGAATCCAGCCCAGCGACCGAAGGATGCGACCGGCCAAGGGCCAGGGAAACAAATTGGCCCGCCCGAGATAAAAGAGGCGGCGCCGGACCCCGCATCCCAATAACGGAATATCCGCGTAACTCGCGTGATTCGCCGCCAACAACACCCCGCCCGTCGCCGGGACGTTTTCAACGCCGCGCGTACGATAGGACAGGACCACACGGCTGACCACGCGAGCGAGGATCCACAGGATTCCATAGACCACAGTGCTCACGAGTGACCCGGAATCCACGCCATCATGTTCTCCACCACCTGATCAACCGTCAAGGACGAGGAATCGATCACCACCGCATCGGCGGCCGGTTTTAACGGCGCCGTTGCCCGCGAGCGATCGTTGGCATCCCGTTCCTGAATCGCCCGCCGGATGTCACCCTGTGTTTCGGGATGACCGGCCCGCACCGTTTCCTGATACCGGCGAATCGTCCGCGTTTCAAGATCCGCCTCAAGAAAAAATTTCACGTCCGCTTCGGGAAACACCCTGGTGCCCATGTCACGGCCTTCCGCCACGATCCCGCCCTCACGGCTATACCGTGCCTGAATCGGTAACAGCCGGTCGCGAACGTGCGGCAGCGCCGCCACGGCCGACGCCAACCGACTGATGTCGGGGGAACGCAAGTGCGCGGTGATTTCCTGGTTGTCAACGAAAGTTCGCGTCACCCCCTCTTCGAGAGACACGTGAACGTCGATTGAGGACACGAGCGCCTCCATGGCCTTGACGTCGGCACAGTCAATCCCGGTTCGTTGGACCACCCATGCGACCGCGCGATAGAGGGCACCCGTATCAAGATAGGCGTACCCCAACCGCGACGCCAAGGCCCGCGCCGTCGTGCTTTTCCCCGCCCCGGCAGGGCCGTCAATCGTGACGAGCAAGCCTCGCCTTTGGGCAAACGTCTTCACAGTCCACGGAAAAGGACATTATTATAGAATTCAGTGTGAAATTGTCAATAATTCCAATAGGTTGTCTTGAAAATGCGGGAAGGAGGTCGCAATGCAGTCGGTGTCGAGAATCGTTGTCGGCGCGTCGCCGGTCAACGCGGCGATCGCCAACGCCATGGCCACTCGATGGTCGCCATAGCTTGTACAGGTTCCACCTTTGACCACTGCACCCCCGTGCAGAACAAATCCGTCAGGGGTTTCCTGAACGGGGATGTTGAGTTTGGTCAACTCCGTCGCCATGGCATGGATCCGGTCGGTTTCCTTGACTCGTAACTCTTCGGCCCCCGTCACGACCGTCCGGCCTTCGGCCAACCCCGCGGCCACGCAAAAAATGGGAAATTCGTCAATCATCTTCGGAACGTCTGCCGCTTCGATGGTCACGCCGCGAAGCGGGGAGGCGCGGACCAGCAGGTCACCCACCGGCTCCCCGGCTTCTTCCCGTTGGTTGACGATCCGGATATCGGCTCCCATTTCGCAAAGAATGTCCAGTATCCCCGTCCTGGCAGGATTGAGGCCGATGTTCACGATCCGTACCTCGGAGCCGGGAACCAGGGAGGCGCCGACGATAAAGAAGGCGGCAGCGGAGAGGTCGCCGGGGACCGCTATATCTTTGGCGGCATAGGTGGGACGACCCGGCAGGATGACGTGACACTCGTCGGTTTCGAGTGGAATCCCCAGATACCGGAACATCCGCTCGGTGTGATCCCGGGATTGCATGGGCTCGGAAAACCGCGTCTCCCCTTCTGCGAAGAGACCCGCAAAGAGAACGGCGGACTTGATCTGGGCACTCGATACCGGCGATTGATAGTCAATGCCCTGTAAGGCCCCTCCCTGAATGGCCAACGGCGCCAATTCGCCGCCTTTCCTGCCCTGGATGCCCGCGCCCATCATGCGCAGGGGGTTCACGATCCGCCCCATGGGGCGGCCGCGAAGCGAGTCGTCGCCCGTGAGGATGGAAAAAAAGGGTTGACCGGCAAGCACCCCGGCCAACAGGCGAAGCCCTGTCCCGGAATTGCCGCAATCCAATGGCAGAACGGGCTCGGTCAATCCACCCAACCCTTTGCCCCAGACCCGGACCGTGTCCGTGTCGACTTCGATGACCACGCCCAACGCTTGCAACGCCCGAAGGGTATTGAGGCAATCTTCCCCGCGACAATATCCCGTAATCGTGGCGGAGCCTTCGGCCAGGGCGCCGGCCAGCAGGGCCCGATGGGTGATGGATTTGTCCCCGGGCACCCGAATCGTCCCGCGCAGAGGGCCGTGTGGCGTGATCGTGAGCGCACTCATTTCAGCCGTTGCCGCGCTTCCCGCGCCCTGGCGATTTCACGCTCCAAGCCCGGTCCATCCTTCGCTTGGATCAACGTCTTGAAGCGTTGCAATTCTTTTTCCAGGGCTTCAATCATGACCGAAAGGTTTTCCTGATTCCCGAGAAAAATATCGCGCCACATTTCCAGAGAGCTTTCCGCAATGCGGGTGGTATCCCGCAATCCGCCACCGGCATATTCCAGAAACGTCGCCCCGCCTCGTTGTTCAAGATCCGTCAAGGCGTTCATGAGGGCGAAGGCTGCGACGTGAGGCAGGTGACTGACCGCCCCCAATATCCAATCGTGCATAAAGGGATCGATCGACCGGACGACGGAGCCCATGGCTTGCCAGACGTACTGCACCGTGAGGAGGGCTTGAGGATCGGTGTTGGCCGTCGGTGTGATGATGCACAGGGCGCCGGTGAACAAATCGACGGATCCGGCCCCGACTCCCGACGTTTCCTTCCCGGCGATGGGATGCGCGCCCACGAAATGCACACCGGCCGGAACCAACGCTTCCACCTGTCCCACCAGGGAGCCTTTGACGCTTCCCACGTCGCTCACGATCGTGCCGGGTTCCAGGACGCGTCCCCATTCTTTGAGATGCCCGGCGTAACTGTCCACGGGCGTGGCGAGAATGACCAATTCCGCGTCAGGCATCGCCGCCTTGGGATCGCGTTCATACGCATCGATGGCCCCGAGCTGGACGGCCAAGTCCAGGTTGCCCAGGCTCCGGCCCACGCCGACGACACGATCGGCCAGACCCTGGCCCTTCAGGATCATCCCCATGGACCCCCCGATCAATCCGACCCCGACAATCGTGACTTGTTTAAAATGGACGGTCATGGCTGTCCGCGTTTGCTCATGCGCTGACGCATTGTCACCTCACCGCCCCTTTCCACCGGAGGAGAGGAGGTCTCTTTCTTCCCCCTCCTTTGTAAGGAGGGGTGAGGGGAGGTAGAATCTGTGGACAGGATGGCGAAACCCCGTGCCTTATTGACGGCTTGGCTCTACCCCACCCTGCCCTCCCCTTACAAAGGGGAGGAGGCCCGTCTTTCCTGGTTTCCCTGGACAGCCCCTACAATTCTCTTCCGACGGCTTGCGCGAGAATTTTCAGGTCGTTCATCAACTCATTGAACCGATAAGGCTTGAGCGATTCCTCTCCGTCGCAGAGGGCGCATTCCGGATTCGAATGGACCTCGATCAGGAGCCCGTCGGCGCCCGCCGCCACGGCGGCCTTGGCCATGGGAGCCACCAGGTTCCATTTGCCCGTCGCATGACTGGGATCGACGATCACCGGCAAATGCGACAGCTCTTTCAACGTGGGCACCGCGGCCAGATCCAGCGTGTTGCGATACTGGGTTTCAAAGGTGCGAATGCCGCGTTCGCACAGCATCACGTTTCGATTGCCGCGCGAGACGACGTATTCGGCCGACAATAAAAATTCCTTGATCGTGGCGGCCAGCCCGCGTTTCAGGAGGACCGGCTTATCATAGGCTCCGACTTCCTTGAGCAATTCGAAATTCTGCATGTTCCGGGCCCCGATCTGAATCACGTCGGCTTTTTCCAGGAACACGTCCGTGTCACGGGGATCCAAAATTTCGCTGACTACGGGCATCCCCGTCTGCTTCTTCGCTTCAACCAAAAAATCGAGACCTTCACGGCCCAGGCCTTGAAACGAATAAGGAGACGTGCGCGGTTTGTACGCGCCACCTCGCAGGATCGCGCCCCCGGCGGCTTTGACGTCATGCGCAATCCCGACCGTCACTTCCAATTTTTCGACGGCACAGGGCCCGGCCATCACCACCAACCGTTTGCCGCCCACCGTCACCCGGTCCACTTCGATTGTCGAGTCCTGGGGTTGAAATTCCCGGCTCACCAGCTTCCACGGAGACAGAATGGGCGTCACGCTCTCGACGCCGGAGAACACGGTGAGCGGCTGGTTTTCCAACAGACGTTCGTCGCCGATCACCCCGATGATGGTGCGCTCCTCGCCACGGGACATTTGCGATTTCAGGCCCAGATCCCTGAGTCGATCCGTGACGTGATCAATGTCATCTTCCGTGGCGGTCGGCTTGAATACGATGATCATGGGGACTCCTTATCCCTCGGCAGGCGGCAAGGTCTCCAGCACGCGACCCAGCGCCTCGAGAAATCGTCGGTTCTCTTCCGGCCGCCCGATCGTCACGCGAAGCATCGACCCGGCGATATGCCGAACGATGACCCCTTCACGCAGAAGCCGGTCAAACACAACGCGGCCGTCCCGGTGCGAATCGAAATACAGAAAGTTGGCCTGACTGGGAAGGGGCGCCAACCCCAAGGCGCGAAGTCCGTCGTCCACCAACGCCATTTCCGCTTCATTGAGCGCTCGACTGGCGGCCACGTGTCGTTCGTCATCCAACGCGGCCTTGGCCGCGACTTGTGCCAGGGTATTGGCGTTGAACGGGTTTCGCACGCGATGCAGATACCCGGCGAGGTCCGGCCTCGTGATCCCGTATCCAACGCGCAACCCCGCCAACCCGTAGATTTTGGAAAACGTCCGCAACGCCACCACGGGCCGGTCCTGTCGCACGTAGTCGAGGGAGTCGGGATAGTGCGGGTCCCGGACGTATTCGTAGTAGGCTTCATCAAACACCACGATCACGTCATCAGGGACGGCCGCCATGAACTCCCGGACTTCCTCGCGGGTCACCATGGTGCCCGTGGGATTGTTGGGATTGCAGACGAACACCAACCGCGTTCGACCGGTCACGGCCCTCGCCATGGCCGGGAGATCGTGACGCCAGTCTTTCAAGGGGACCTCCACGCAGACCCCATGACCGCCGGTCACGGCGAGCCGATACATGACGAAGGTATGGTCCGCCATCACGGCTTCCTCGCCGGGGGACATGAACGTCTTGACCAACAGGCTGATGATTTCATCGGACCCGTTGCCCACGATGACGTGATCGCCGGACACTTTCCACCGGTCGGCCAGCGCGCGGGTCAGATGATGCGCCCCGCCGTCCGGATAGAGATGCACGGTCTCTTGTCCTTTTTCCAATGCCGCAAGCGCCCTGGGGGAGGGGCCAAGCGGGTTTTCATTGGACGCAAGCTTCACGGCTCCGCGAATGCCCAATTCCCGCTCCAGTTCATCCAGGGGTTTCCCGGGTGAGTACGGAACAAGCTTGGCTATGTCGGGGTGAACTCGGATAAGCATTTGCAACTCACGCCTGCTTGATTCCCCTCCTTTATAAGAACGGGAACTTTTTCCGAAGAGGAAAAGTTGGGAGGCAGAGGTTGTGGCTAGGACGGCAAAACCTCGTGTCCGATGGCGGTTGGCTCTACCCCACCTGACCTCCCCTTACAAAGGGGAGGAAAACGACGGCCTTTTCTTCCTGATTTCTCTCTTGTGGTTTTCCCTTGATTCCGTCAATAAATGAGTGAACATTTTCCTCCCGCGAGACGAGCGGCAATCCACCTTGGCTCAGGAATGGATGGGATACGAACCGAGCACCTTCAGGAACAAACACCGGCTCTTCAGTTCATCAATGGTCCGGCGGATCCGGTCTTCCCGCAGATGCCCTTCAATATCGACAAAAAAGATATATTCCCAGGCCTTGCGACGCGAGGGCCTCGACTCGATTTTGGTCATGCTGATGCCGTTGGAGGCAAAGGGCCGCAGCAGATCATAGAGGGCACCGGCCTTGTCCTTCACCGACAGCATGACGGACGTCTTGTCTTTTCCCGTCGGCTCGGCGCCATGCTTGCACAGCACCAGGAATCTCGTGAAATTGTTGATGTTATCCTCAATTCTCGATTGCAACACGTGCAGGCCATACATGTGAGCCGCCAGTTCGGAGGCGATGGCCGCGGCGCGAGGCTCTTCCTTACACCGTTCAGCCGCATGCGAGGTACTGGGGGCTTCCACCACCGGGACCGCGGCCATATTGGTTTCCAGCCAATTCCGGCACTGCGCCAAGGCGTGAGAATGGGAACACACCTTCTCGACGTCCTCGATCCGCTCACTCTTCGACATGAGATGATGGGAAATCTCCTGCATGACTTCCCCGTAGATCATCAGGTTGGAGTCGATAAACAAATCAAGGGTGTAGTTCACCACGCCTTCGGTCGAATTCTCGATCGGCACGACCCCATAGATCGCGCGCCCGCGTTCCACTTCATCAAACACTTCCTTAATCCCGCTGACCGGCACGTATTGGGCGGACGATCCGAATTTCCCCAGGGCCGCCAAATGGGTAAACGTGGCAGGCGGGCCAAGGTAGGCCACGGTCTGCACGCCTTCCAGCGACAGAGAAGCGGACATGATTTCCCGGTACACCGGGCGGATCGCCGCATTGGGGAAGGGGCCGTCGTTCTGACGCACCAGACGTTCCACCACGAAGGCCTCCCGCCCGGCGGTGTGCAGAAGGGCATGCGGGTCCGCCTGCCGCTTCGCCTTGCCGATCGTGATGACGTGACGAGAGCGCTCATTGAGGAGCCGCAGGATCTCGTCGTCCAGCCGATCGATTTCCTTGCGGGATTGGTCTATTTGTTGTTGTTCCGACATACCGTGACCTGAGAAACAACGCCGTACGATTGAGCATACGCAGACGTACCCGTCTTTGCAAGAAAGCGGCAGTGTCACGCGACTCACCCGCAAAGCCTACAGCAACAAATAGAGCAAAGCCCCGTCCGAAATTCGCAACTGGAAATGGCGGGGGAAATAGGATAGTCTCAGGCACACGTTACACGGAGTTCACATTTTCAGCATTGCTCTGTAGCCTGTTCCCGGTACTCTTTCAGGACGTGGCCGGAAGAGGAATGGTTGTTGACGACATGAATCCACCCATACTGGAGTTGAGCGGGTTCGACGCCGCGATTTTTGACCTCGACGGGGTCATCACCAAAACGGCTGCCGTTCATGCGGCCGCGTGGAAACACCTGTTTGATGCGTATCTCCGGACGCACGCCGGGCAAACCGGGGAGCCGTTTCAAGCCTTCGACCCCATCGAAGACTATTGCACGTTCGTCGATGGCAAGCCCAGATATGACGGCGTGACGAGTTTTCTGGCCTCCCGCGGCATCACGCTACCCCATGGAGACCCCTCGGACCCGCCGGAGCACGAGACCATTTGCGGGCTGGGAAATCGCAAGAACGTCCAGTTCGTGAAGGCCCTGCACAAGAACGGGGTGGACGTCTTTCCCTCGACCGTCGCGCTGATGCGACTGCTCAAGTCGCTGGGCAAAAAAACCGCGATCGTCACGGCGAGTGAAAACGGCCGGGCCATCGTTGAGGCTGCGGGAGTGACGGACCTGTTCGAGGTCATGGTGGACGGCCGGGATGCCCGCGCCTTGAGCCTGCGAGGGAAACCGCACCCCGATACGTTTGTGAGAGCTGCAGAGAATCTGGACGTGCCCCCGAAACGAGCCGTCGTGTGCGAAGACGCCTTGGCCGGTGTGGAAGCGGGCCGGGCCGGCGGCTTCGGCCTCGTCGTGGGCCTCGACCGCGTCGGCCAGGCCGACGCCCTGCACGCCCATGGCGGTGACGTGGTCGTCCCGGATCTGGAGGAACTCGTCGTCCGGGATGAAGCCGGGATCACGTGGCGCAGCGCTACGGCCTTGCCGTCCGCACTCGATCGCTTCGACGACGTGCTTGCCCGGTTGGGTCAACAACCGGTGGTGGTGTTTCTCGACTACGACGGCACCCTGACCCAGATCGTGGACCGGCCCGAACTGGCCGTGTTGTCTCAGGACGTGCGGGACGTCCTGGACGCGTTGACTCGTCAATGTCCGGTCGGGATCATCAGTGGCCGGGACCGAAAGGACGTCACGAACCTCGTCAACCTGAACTCGCTGATCTTTGCCGGCAGCCATGGATTCGACATTGCCGGGCCGGAACACTTCACCCTGTCCCATGAAGTCGGGACGCAATTTGCCGAGGCCCTCGATCGCGCGGAGGATAGGCTCCGGCCTCTCCTCGAACCGGTTGCCGGCGCCTTGATCGAGCGGAAGAAATTTTCCATCGCGGTGCACTATCGCCTGGTCGATCCCGGCGAGGTATCCAGAGTTGAAGAGGCCGTCACCCAGGTCATGGACGATTCGCCCGATCTCCGGCGCTCGGCTGGCAAGAAGGTGTTCGAAATGCAACCGCAACTTGATTGGGACAAGGGGAAAGCCCTGTTATGGTTGCTGGAGGGGATGAAATGGAAAGAACACCAATACCAACCAGTGTATATCGGCGACGATCTCACGGACGAACACGCGTTTCGTGAGTTGGTCGAGCGTGGCGTGGGGATCGTGGTGGAGCACGGCTCCCGCTTTTCCTCGGCCTCGTATTCACTGCAAGACACCAGCGAGGTAAAGACATTTCTCATGCAGTTGAGTCGCGACTTGGAAAGCCGCACGCGATGAGCGACTGGTCATTGATCTACGAAGGGTTCGACCCCGCGAAGGAACGCCTGCGCGAAGCCCTGTGTACGCTGGGCAACGGGTACTTTGCCACCCGCGGGGCGGCTCCTGAAGCCAACGCCGATTCCACGCACTACCCGGGCACGTACCTGGCCGGCGGGTACAACCGGTTGCCAACCGAGATCGAAGGCCGGACGATCGAGAATGAAGATCTCGTGAACCTGCCGAATTGGTTGGTCCTCACCTTTCGTCATCCCGGCGACGAGTGGTTCAACATCCAGGCCGTGGACCTGCTTTCGTACCGGCAGACCCTGGACCTGAAAGCCGGGGTGCTGCATCGTTCGTATCAATTTCAGGACCGCCAGGGGCGAAAAACCACGGTGAGCAGCCGCCGGTTCGTCCACATGGGCGTGCCGCACCTGGCCGGATTGGAGGTCGTCATCACCCCTGACAACTGGTCCGGCCCATTGGAGATTCATACCGGCCTCGACGGCCGGGTTCGCAACACCGGCGTGCCGCGTTACGCGGCCCTGAACAACCTCCACTTGTCTCCACTGGAAACCTCCGCGTTCGGACATGACAAGATCTTCCTGTGTACGGAGACCACTCAATCGAAAGTCCGTATCGCCCAAGCCGCGCGCACCGGGTTCTTTCCCGATGCGGCCCTGGCGGATTTGCCCAGGACCCTGGTGCAGGAGAGGGACTACATCGGCCAGGAATGTACGATTCCCATGACGGAAGGACGGCCCCTGAGCATTGAAAAAATCGCGTCGTTGTACACCTCCCGGGATCACGGCATTTCGGAATGCGGAGAAGAGGCTCACGATGCCTTGGCGCACACCGGCCGCTTCGACGAACTGCTGCGGTCGCATACGCAGCACTGGGATCAGATCTGGCAGGAGTGCGACCTGGGCCTCCAAGGCGGAGAAGGCTCTCAACTCACGCTCCGGTTACATCTCTTTCACCTGCTGCAAACGGTTTCCTCGCATACGATCGAATTGGACGCGGGTATGCCCGCGCGGGGATGGCACGGCGAGGCGTATCGGGGCCACATTTTCTGGGATGAACTCTATATCTTTCCAGTGCTGAACCTGCGATTCCCGGCGCTGACCAAGGTGCTGTTGTTGTACCGGCATCGTCGCCTCGAACAGGCCAGGCGGAACGCCAGGAACGCCGGGTTCAGCGGAGCCCTCTATCCCTGGCAAAGCGGCAGCAACGGCCGCGAAGAAAGCCAGATCCTGCACCTGAACCCCAAGTCCGGGCGATGGGTCCCGGATAACAGTCTGCTTCAACGGCACGTGAATGCGGCCATTGCCTATAACGTCTGGCAGTACGCCGAAGCCACCGACGACTGGGAGTTTCTGTCAACCCGGGGCGCGGAAATGTTCCTGGAGATCGCCAGATTTTGGGTCAGCGCCACCTCATACAATGCCGACAAGGAACGCTATGAGATTTTGCGGGTGATGGGACCCGATGAATACCATGATCAGTATCCGGATTCCGAGACTCCGGGCCTGAACAACAACGCCTATACCAATCTCATGGTGGTGTGGATCCTGTGCCGGGCACTGGAACTCCTGGACCGGCTCGCGGAATCAAGCCGGACCGAGGTCCGGGACCGCCTGCACGTCAGCCCCACCGAGGTCGCCTTGTGGGAAGACATCAGCCGGAAGATGTTTGTTCCGTTTCACGAAGAGGGGATCCTCAGTCAATTCGAGGGCTATGACGCGTTGGCGGAATTCGAGTGGGAGCGCTACAGGCAGCAATACGGGGACATTCATCGGCTGGATCGAATCCTCGAAGCCGAAGGGGATTCCACGAATCGCTACAAACTCTCCAAACAGGCCGACGTGCTGATGCTCTTTTACCTGTTTTCTCCGGAGGAACTGCAAGACCTGTTCGACCGGCTGGGCTACCCGTTCCGGACGGACACCATGTCACGGAACGTCGAGTATTACTCGGCGCGGACGGCCCACGGGTCTTCCCTCAGCCGGGTGGTGCACGCCTGGGTCCAGACGAGATCCGACCCGGAACTGGCTTGGGAACTGTTTAAGGACGCCTTGGGCGTGGATGTGTCGGATCTGCAAGCCGGCACCACCGCGGAAGGCATTCACACGGGCGCCATGTCCGGGACGGTGGATCTGATGCAACGCGCCTATACGGGATGGGAAAGCAGGAACGGAACGCTTTCCTTCAATCCCTGCCTCCCGCCGAAAGTGGAAGCTCTTCACCTCCGGGTCAGGTATCGGGGTCATTCCCTGGACGTGACCGTGACCCATGACACGTTCCAACTCGCCTCACGCCCGGGTCGCGCGGCCCCGCTTCCGGTTGTCATCAACGGCCAAGCCCACACCCTCACGCCCGGCCATACCATCAAGACAATCCTGTAACCACGGGGCCAAGCCCGGGCTCATGATCGCCGGAACTTCTTACAATCGACTCAATTCGTGCTGCGCCACGGCAGATGAAACCGCCTTCACCAACCGGTCCTTTCCGATCGGTTTCATGAGGAAGTCTTTCACCCCGTCGCGAATCAGCCCCGCCAACTTTTCAGACCGAAGCACGTAGGACTGCATGTCCCGTTCTCGTTGAATCAGCAGCCATAAGAGCTTCGACGCCGCTCCGCCCAGGACCTCGACCCGTTCATGTTTGTTCCCGGCTATCCGCGCTTCCATGGCCGGATCGCCGGTGACGTCGATCAGCAGGTCCACGTTTTCGTTGCGTATCAGATTCATCGGCTCAACCACCACCGGGATCTCGAATTCCTGCGCGAATTGCAACCCCGTGGCCCCGGGATCTTTGTCCGTGATGCCCACCACCTGCGCATCCGGCAGATGGAGCAACACGTCGAGCAGCGCCCTCCCGCCTTTGCCGGCGCCGACGATGCCGATCCGAATGGCCGAAGAGGCGGAAGCCTGATCGTCGACCATGCCCGTCAAGGCAATCAAGGGAATGTGCGGGAATTGGGATTTAAAATAATTCAGGGAGCCGACACCCAACTTCTTGTCGACATCCGTAATCACCACGTCAAGCAGCAACGGATTTTCACCTTCCTTCACCACGTCGATGGCCCGAGCTTCCGTGTCGGCCTCCAACACGTCGAACCCCGCGGTTTCCAGGGCCGTGCGCATCTCTTCGCAAATACCGGGATCGTCCTCGACGAGCAACACGCGCCCATTTCCCGGTTTGGAGCCGAACATTGCAGCAGTCTTGGGTTCAGTCATGATGACCCTCCTTGATGATAGAGATGATGATTCCTCATCCTCCCCGCACTGCGCCCCTGTCGAGAGACCGGGCATTCGGTTTTCCGATCTCGGCGAATCCCTCGACCGTTCACGCGCGGAAAGGATCCGGTTTCGTGATCAGGAAAGACAACTAAAAAAGCCCTTTGGATCGTTCACGGTCCAAAGGGCTTTGCCTCGATCTTGTTTGCCGCAGGATGTCCAGAAAACTACCCCATCGCCTGCCTCTTTCTTCAAACGTTTCTCTTACTAAAATGATAAGCCCGTTTTCCCGAACAGTCAATAAAGAAGCTCCCTTTCTACTCTGCGCGATTTTATCGCGCCATTTTCCGGCGCCTGCGGGCGTGGCTGCGCCCCGGTCCCGAAACCTGTTTGGTGGCGAGGACTGTTCGAGCGAAGCGAGTTCCGCAGCCCTCATATTCGGGACGGGGG
>MPMZ01000058.1 GCA_002238765.1 Nitrospira sp. bin75 | reverse complement strand
CTCATTCACGGCAATCATGCCGCTCGTGAGCAGAAATGTCACTTATCCCCCTTGTTCAAATTTCCCGAGCCACCTCTCGCCACCGCTTATACGGAACGACTTGCTTAATGAGTCGGAGTTTCGGGAAGAATATGGTTTTACGAAAGACACCGTTATTTCATTTGATGGTTCCGAGGCTTCTTTTCAAAGTTCTAGCCTGTTCGATGCTATCCGAAAAGTTCTTGCTGGCGTGCCGACAGAGAAGGTGCTTGACACGAAGGGCCGAAAGTGGAAGTTAGAGAACATCAGCGAGAAAGGAGTGCTACCCAGTCTTTCGATTTCTTGCGGCGATCGGCGTCTCAGACTCCCTAACTTTGCTGTGTTTTCTCCGGATAGCAGCATACGCCTACGTTCTCTTGATGAAGCCATATCTGATGTCAATTTGCCTGGCAATGTATCAGATCCATGGCGAAATATTTTTGCAGAACGTGCACTCGAAAATGATGAGGTTCGTGCGTTTCACAGTGAGGTTTTTGATACACCGGTCACAAAGATGCGTTTCATAAGTAGCGAGATTTTAAGAGGGCAGATAAACATATCCTCTCTCATTCCCCCATCACGGAGGTATTTTGAGAGACTTGTAGGTGCATATGACGGTAGCACTTCCATTGCTGAGTATGCGGCCTGTAGCGGCAGCATGCTTTTCAAACAACTGTCTGCGTGGAGACCTTACGATGGCTTTTTATTTAGCCTTTTTCTGTCATCACATTCTTCAATGACAGCTGAAATCAATGTCGATCAATTAGATCGTGAGGATCTTGTACGTGCCTTTGCCTTCTTAGAGAAGCATGGAGATAGACTTTCACAGTTAGGTGCCATTGAAGTCGGCCTACGGGTTCTTCCGTCTCGGCCTGAGTTAGAACAGGCACTTAATCGTCTTATTGAGCAGATTCGTGACGATGATGTTGAGGGACAAGCGAGTAGCCTCAAGCTCTTCTCAGCGCTCTTTTGTCTTGTAGATGGAGAGTTGGCAAGGATCAGGCTGTTGTCCACGGAACCACCTTTTTACAGAAGACTAGCTGCCTTATCGCAGGCAGCATTAATTCATCGCCAGATTGTGAATTCGGATGTTGATATTGATCACTTCAGTGAATGGGCGTTTAGCAATCATGGGTGGCAACATTATCTGCAATCACTTGCCGATATGCGTTTGGAGCCGCGCTGGAATCCCAATCTTGCAATGGCTTCGCAAATGAAGGCTGAGTTTTTCGGTCGTATCATGATCTCATCCAAGAACTACGAACAGAATTTAACGGATAGTCAGATAAGTGATCTAGTGCTTACAAACAAGACCGGGAGTCTTCAATCTCTTAGTGATTTCTTCGATCCATATTTACCAGGTCCTCTAGAGGGGGGCGAGGAAGCGAAAAATATCTTGCCTGCCGAATTCGAAGAAACAATTGAAGCCCAGCTTCGTGCAGAGCAAATAGCACCATCGTCTTTTATTGCTCTTGTGAATTCCGCCTTGCTCTTCCGCATTGGTGCAGATAAGGCTGAATTAGCCGCTAAAGGGCTGAAGCTTGCCCGTTATCGGTTGCTGAACATAGAGAGCAAGCCCGAGCTTCTCGCTATCTTAAATGGATTGGCTACGGTTGCCGCCGTTTCGAGAAGTCTTACCCTTGCAGATGAATTACGAATTCTTGTTCGTAAGTACAGGCACGATGCTGAATTTTCTTTGGCCATCTCCGAGGCTATAGAGATTTGCCTGGTGGCCGCTGCAAGCCGCACAGATCTTAATGCGTGGAGAGAGTTTGTCGGAGATTGGCTAACGGAGTTGGCGTTTAGCGACTTGTCAGGCAACGACGGAGAGGTGCTCTATTCATATGTTCGATGCATGTGTGACTTAATTCCTGAACTCTGGGTTTCCTGTGGAAGAGCAGAAGCAGCCTTAACGGCGTATAATGAATCGTTGCCTAAGTGATTTTTCCAACAATCTAGCGCAGATTAAGCGAGTTAAACGGCGAGATCGAACGGGAGATCGCTGATGTCACGTAATCGGTTCCCCTGAATCATGGTTTCCAGCATTTCCAATTGATCTTCGCCCCTGGGAAGGGTTTTGCATACTTCTCTCAATTCGTCCAGAGCAAAGTGATAGACGCAGTCAAGATCGCCAGTACCTAGAGCCAGAGAGGCAATCCGCATCGGGAGCGGTTCAGCCGTGACCGCCATGATATGCGGTAAGTTGCCTTTACGATTGCGGATGAGGTTCAGTGCTTCTGTGCGCGTGTTTTGGGAACGGTCGCTTCGAATTGTCCACTTACACGAGATACTTGCATGCAAGAAAGGAACGGATGTCGTTTGATTGCTATCCAGGAAAGGCGTGCGGGATGCCATTCCGGAATCGTCCAGAAAAGCCTGGGACAGGTTGACTTCATCTTGTGTAGCAGGGTAGCGAGCAATGACGATATCCGGCGTCACAATGTATCCATGTCCTAGAGCCGCCGAGAGAGTTTGGTTGTCACTTACGAGGGAGTCGAGTGTTTCCAGGTGTTGATATTGCACAAAGTTGGAAATCTGCGTCTGGGTTGTCAGGTATCGCCATCGACCAGGACGCAAGTGTCTGATGGCCGTGAATGCGTTCTCTATAAACTCGCAGGTGAGCTTTTCGAACAGGGTGCCTGCGGTTTGTCCTTTAATGCTTGGGCTATTCCTTATGGAGAATCCAAGTGCCGTTGCGATACCATTTGCGATAAGAACGCTGGATTGACTGCTGCCGTCGGCGAAATTCGGATATGATTGCCCGCCTTTCTTGGAATTTCGAACGATCTGTGAGCCAATTTTGTCGTGATAGCTTCGCCGTAGTTTCGCAAGTGTCTTCATGTCATAAATCGAGCCACAAGTGGCTATAACTGGATGGGAAGGGCTTGTTGTGCGACGGTATCGAGCCGTGTTTTGGAATGTGCCACGTATTCTTCGTTCAGTTCGATAAGGACGGCTCTGCGATTCAGTTCGGCGGCCACCAAGCCAGTTGTTCCGGAACCGGAAAACGGGTCAAGGACCAAATCCCTGGGACGAGTACCCAAGAGGATGCAACGCCTTGCCAATTCTTTTGGGAAAACGGCGGGATGGGGCGTGCCACTGGAATCGGGTCCCAATAACCAATAATTCTTGAGATTGGCCCCGGTTTCCTCGCGGACGGCTTGATTGTCGTAATAGTAATTTGCAGTCTTTGAAAACAGAAAAACTTCTTCGGTTGCATTTGAGGGACGATTTTTGACGCTCTCCGGCATGGGCGCTTTCTTGACCCAGGTTATCTTCGAACGTAGCAACCACCCATCCGCTTGCAGTGCAAACGCCACTCGCCACGGCAACCCCATCAGATCGCGGTCTTTCAACCCCCAACAATCAGGTACAGTACAGTTGCGTCTTTGAATCAGTTTCTTGGTGTTGCCGACTTGGGCATTGGGACCACAATTTCCGGTTCCACCGTTGCGGGCGTATCCATCACCGACGTTCAACCAAAACGTGCCATCATCAGTCAGTGCTCTTCGAACTTCGCGGAAAATCCTTACGAGGTTTTCCACGTATTCTTCAGGAGAGGATTCAGTGCCTATCTGCGCCGAATGATCGTAGTCTCGCAATCCCCAATATGGCGGAGAAGTAACACAGCATTGAATCGATCGGGTTTCAAGTTGAGGTAAGATCTCCCGAGTGTCGCCTAGCAATATTTCCACTTCACCGTATTCGGGTTCCTTTTGTGTCATGCGATGTTCCGTCATGAAATACGTTCTAAAGCAAATCCAGATCGTCACACGTTGACGATATGGGCTAGGCGTTGTGTACGTTCACCACGATGCTGTGCAGGCCCGTGGCGCCATTGGGTTGGGGACGCGTGATGATTGAGGTTTGCACGGTTCCGGTGGTATCGACGGCACGAACGGAGATCATGCTCTTGCCGTCCGGCATGTCCGGGCGCCGGTAGTTCCAGATCACCCATGACCAGGGGGATTGAGGCGGTTCAATGGCGGCGTCCTTCCAGGTTTTTTCCTGGTCGAAACTCAGTTGCACTTGAGCAATTGAGTGGGGTCCGCCGAAGGCAATGCCGCGGAAATGCACGTCGGGCCCGCGCACGTCCTGATAATGTCCCGGGCTGTCGATCCGGGAAAAAATATGGATCGTTCCCTCGTCGGTCCACCCTTTGCGTTGCCAATATCCCTGATAGTCGCCGTTGTACACTTCAATCTCCGTAATCCATTTCACGTTCTTGATACCGTATAACCCGGGGACGATCAAACGGACCGGAAACCCATGGGCCTTCGGGAGCTTTTCCCCGTTCATGAGATAGGCCAGCATCACTTCATCATGCATGGCCCGTTCAAAGGGAATGCTGTCGTGATAGGCGTCGGCTCCTCGAAAAATGACATCTCGTGCCGTCTCGGGATCGGCCCCGGCTTCGAGGAGTAACTCTTTTAGAGAAATCCCACGCCAGATCGCATTGCCCAGACTCGTCCCGCCTGGGAGAGTATCGATGCAGATGAGTGTGGATACCTGGTCGAACGGTCTACGATCCAGGAGGTCCCGCCACTGGAGGACCATGGGATTGGTCACCGCGCCTTTGACCACCATTTGCCATTGCTCCTGGTCGACATCGCGTGAGAGGTTGTACGGAGAGTCCATATAATTGACGGTGTAAAATTTGTCGTTGGGCGTGAAATACCGTGTTTCGCGAGGAGGAATGGCAAACATGCTGCCGAGGTCGCACCCGCCGGTAAGGCTGCCGAGGCCCGCCAGGGTCCCCAGGCCGCTGAGTTGAAACAATTTACGACGGGTGATGTCCATGATAGAGGTGGGGGAGTTTTAGAAGATGATCGTTCCCTTGTCGTTACTATAGTACAGTGCCTGACCCCCTGCAAGAGGGGCGTCGTAGCGGAGAGATCCTCCGCTCAGGTTCAGGGATGTGCGTCATGCACTTTCTTGTGAACTCCGGGGGGCGGAACTCAACGGAACCGGTTCCCAGAGCCCGCCGCCGGAGTTCGTCCGGAAAAGGCCGGCTCGATTGGTGCCGACGTACAGGGTCGAAGGATCCGTCGAACTGATGACTAATGCTCGGACGTTGAGATTGGTCAGTCCCTGATTAATCTCGTCCCAGGTTTGGCCACCGTCCCGGCTGGTATGGACGCCGGCTCGACTGGCCACAAAGACGACTCCCGGGTTTACGGGATCGAGAATGAGATCGCTGAAAAATTGGTCGGGTAGGGCTTCACCGATACGTTGCCAGGATTCCCCGCCGTCGATGGTTTTATAGAGCCCCTTCAACGTGGCCGTATACACGGTGTCGGGCGCATGCGGGTCAATCTTGATTTTGACCACGCTGAGAGCACGGGACGCTTTTAACACCTCGGGCGGCACCAGGCCGTTGTTGACCTTTGTCCAGGTTTTAGCCCCGTCGAGCGATCGATAGACTCCCCCGCTGGTGCCGGCATAGAGGGTCTGCGGCT
Source organism: Nitrospira sp. bin75 (assembly GCA_002238765.1). GTDB lineage: Bacteria > Nitrospirota > Nitrospiria > Nitrospirales > UBA8639 > Bin75. Next base: position 13,750 of record MPMZ01000058.1, on the reverse strand, counting down.
GATTGGGATCCACGTCGATCGTGACGACCATGAGGACTTCAATCATGCCGTCCATGCGTTTGGCCCAGGTTTCTCCCGCGTTTTCCGTTTCGAAGACTCCCATCGACGTGGCGGCAAAAATATGCCGGCTTGCTCCCGGAACGAATTTGATTTCATGGACCACTGACGTAATGGTGACACCCTCCAGTCCCTTGCGTTGCGAGATCCATTGGTGGCCGCCGTTGAAGCTCTTAAAAACCGCGTCGCCCTTGGTGCCGGCGTAGACGTTGGCGGGAAGCAGGGGATCGACGGCAAGTGAAATCACGCGTGAATACGTCATCCCTTTTGAAATGTTTTTCCAGGTTTTGCCTGCATCACGCGTCTTGAAGATGTAATCGTTCGTGGCCACGTAGAGCAGGTTGGGTTTGGTCGGATGCAAGGCTATTTCGACGACCGTTTCGCTGCTTCCGCTGCAAGCCGGGAGGATCAGACAAAAAGTGAGAATTGACAGGAGACGCGGCAAGGTGGACTCGTGATTTGGAATGAGAGGTCCCGCCACGTTAACACAATGAAAGAAAGGAAGGAGTATGCATGAGAAGGCCTCTCTTGGGGATTCTGCGAAGTGACGTTACATGTCAAAAAAGTACTTGAGATTCAACGAAATGCCCCAGAAGCTCAAATCATCGGCTTGAATATCGTAACGAATGGGTAGATTGCCGCCGGGGGTTCCGGGTGGCCCCACCGTGGAAGCGTGGCCCCTCAATGGTTTCCATGCATGATCACCGTCCTCGAAATCACTCAAGGCGTCACCGTAGCGGAATTTCAACCCTACGGAAAATCGTTCACTCCATGCGTAATCCAGGCCTGCGATCCACTGGTAGCCGAACAACGTGTCGGACAGGACTTCGTCGGCTAACGATGCCAGCCCCGCCGCGTGGCGATTGCGGCCCAATGCGTGAAGGGTCTCCCGGTTATTTGTTCGGATGGACGTTCCTGAATAATCCATTTGCACGTGCATGACCCCTAACCCGACACCCAGGTAGGGAGTGAACCTGGCCGACAGCATATTGTGAAAATCATAATAGACGTTTGCGAAGAAGTTATCGGCCCGGAAATCGCTGATTTTTTCACTTCGTTCGACGAATTCGGCTTGTTTGGGATCACCGGGAACGTTGAGTGCCGAACGTTCACCGCTTTGCTGGCGACGAAAGTACTCGGCTTCAAGACGAAAGTCGTTCAAGGCATAGCCTAAGTTGACCCCGGCCAGAAGACCCGTGCCCAGATTAAAGCCGGTCGTTTTTTTTGGCAGGGCCGAGGGGGAACATTGATCCAGCGGCAATGGGACCGTCCTTCCGTCATTCAACGTGTCTGTCCTCAACCATTGATCACAGTTTGTCCCGATGCCGTTGTTCGTGCGGGTGGACTTGAGATCGTTCGGGACGGAGACTCCTATGTCCGCGCCGAAATAGAATCCCTGGCGAGCGGTTATCTCTGCAGCGCCCGCGTCCGTGATCGCGAGCAGGACAACCATCATGAGAACCGTCCCCATCGAACAACGTGCCATCTGATTCATCGATGATCCTCCATGTCGTTTCGAATGACGCCGGGCCGGAACAGTGTTACTCGACGGAGGGAAGGGTGGAGTTGGGTGCTTTGGTGGCGCGTTCGTAACGTGTCATGGCCTCGGGCATCCATTTCTGCAGGTTTTGAATGCGCGTGTCGTGGGCAGGATGCGTCGACAAAAATTCCGGAGGGCCGCCTTTCGACGATTCCGCCATGCGTTCCCACAGCAGTACGGCTTCTCTCGGATCGTATCCGGCCTCGGCGGCCAGGAGTAACCCGATGTAGTCCGCTTCCGATTCATGGCCTCGACTGAAGGGCAGTAAGACGCCGATCCCCAGCGCCTGCATGGCCAATGAATGAGTGAGAGGCTTAAGGTCAAAAGCCGCTGCTGCGACTCTCATGCCCAGATCGGCTGCCGTATGCTGGCTGACCCGTTCGGCGCCGTGCCGGGCCAAGGCGTGGACGACTTCATGCCCCATGATCGCCGCCAACCCATTTTCGTTTTTCGCCTCGGGGAAAATGCCCGTGTAGACGGCGATTTTGCCGCCCGGCAAGGCCCAGGCATTTTTGGTCTTGTCATTCTTGATCACCGTGACTTCCCATTGAAACGACTCTGCGCGTTTGGCGTATTTGGATTGTTTGGCCGCGGCAATAATCCGTTCGGCCACGCGTTTCACGGGCTCCACTTCGGCCGGGTTCTGGGAAATGACGACTTCGGGATCATTGAGGGCTTGGGCGTAGGCTTTGTTGCCCATGTGCACTTCCTGGCTTTCCGGGATCAGCAGAAACTGCGACCGGTTCGTGTACGGGTTCGTCGCACACCCTGCGACGTTGAGGAGGACAAGAAACAGGGTCAGCGTTGGGATCGCGTGTTGGACCGTCCGTCGGAAGTGCATCAGCGTCTCTTTGCCTAGCTCAATGTGTCGAGTCGTCTATTATTACGATTCAGGGATGGAAATGTCGAGTTCTTCGACCGTTTCGTATCGCGCCAGGGCAGGCGCCGTGCCTTGGCGGGGCCCTATGATCAGGGTCACGAACTGGTCCGGTTTGAAGTGTGTGCCGGCCGCTTTTCTGACTTGAGCCACGGTTGCTTTCTCGATGCCCGTTCTGAACCGGACGAGCCAATCGGAAGGATACCCGAAATATTCATAGGTGAGAAATTTCCCGAGGATTTTCCCTGGAGAATCGACGGAAAAGACAAAAGAATTCAGCAGACTGGCTTTGGCCTTGTGGACTTCCTCATCAGTCGGGGGTTCCGTCTCCATGATTTTCCGGGCCTCTTCCATCAAGGCGTCAATGCCCGCTTGCGTGGTGTCCGTCTTGGTGGACATGGAAAAGCTTGCGGTGGCCGGATAATCCCATCCGAATCCGATCCCGCCATGCACGTCGTAGGCCAACCCTTTTTGCGATCGGATATTGGAAAAGAGCCGGGCCCCGAAAGAACCTGTGACGATTTGGTTGATAATGACCACCGGATGGTAGTCAGGGTGTTTTCGCGTGAGTCCCAAATGCCCGATGATGATCTTGGCTTGGGTCATGTCGGCTTTTTCCACGTAATAGACTCTCCTCGTGGTGGAGGTCTGGTACGGGACGACAGGATCGTCGAAGGGGTCGCCTTGTGGCCACGCTCCAAACGCGCGCTTCACGAGGTCCAACGCTTTCTCAGTTTGGAAATCCCCGACCAGCCCCAGGATGATACGGTTCGGGACAAAATATTTCGCATGCCAGTCGATGAGATCCTGTCGGGAAATGTTGTTGACGGTGGCATAAGACTCGACGCGAGCGTAGGGTGAATCCTTGCCATACACCAACTTGGCAAATTCCCGTGACAGGATGCCCCCGGGATTGTCATTTTGCCTGGCGATACCCGCCATGACCATATTCTTGGCGATGGCCAATTTCCCCTGATCGAATCGCGGGTTTCGCAGGACGTCGCCGAATACCGGAAAAACTTCGGAAAAGTCTTCACTCAAACACGTCATTGAGGCGGAACCCGCGGTGACACCGATGCCGGTTTCAATGGAAGCCGCTTTGCTTTCCAGGTAGTCATCCAGTTGGTCGCCTGTGCGCGTTGTGGTCCCTCCGCTTCGTATGACGGTTCCCGTGAGCGAGGCCAAGCCCACCTTGTCGGCCGGTTCCAGGCGGGAGCCGGTGCGGATGCGTGCCGAAACTTGAATGGTCGGGAGTTCGTGATCTTCCAAAAGAAACACCACCATGCCGTTGCCCAGGACGACCCGGGTCGGCTGGGGAATTTGAACATCCTGCAGGGGGGGATACGTCAGTTGCTCAACCGTGTCTACTTGACCGGACACCGGCGTGGTCAGCAAGAGAATGATCACGGCACACGTGAGGAAGAATGGTAACCGTTTACTCATTCACTCCCCTTTCCTCTACCTCCCCACGCCCCTCCTTACAAAGGAGGGGAAGAGGAGTGGTGGCTTGCGAGAGGTTACGTGTATACCTCACGTCATGATCCTTGCGGTGCGGTTGGTGGGGGAGTCGCAGGCGGGGGTATGGTTTCGATTTGCGCCACGACTCGATTGGACGTCACAAACGTTTGCGTGGAGACCCGCCGGATGTCTTCTTTCGTGACCCGGTCAAAGCGTTGGATGTATCGAAACAGTTCGCGCCAATCACCAAAGAGGGTATGGTAGTCCGTCAGGCTCATGGCCAAACCGAGGTTGCTTTTCAAGGAATAGATCAGGCTGGCCTTGGCTCTCGTCCGGAATTTGGCTAACTCCTCGTCCGTGACGTCTTCGGTTTTGAGGCGATCCAATTCTTCGCGAATGGCTTGCTGAACCGTGTCATTGGAAACTCTTCGCGCCGGGACCGCATACGCCACCCACAGATGCGGATATTTTTCACCTGGGTACGCCCCATAAGCCCCGGTGTCGACTGCGATTTGTTTGTCCCGGACCAGCGAGCGGTAAAAGCGGGAAGTCCGTCCATTCGTCAAAATATCGTCGATGGCGTCGAAGACGGGTTGATCGGGATGCGTGGCCGCGGGTTTATGGTACCCCTCCATGTAAAAAGGTTGAGCCGGATCGTTAATGGTCACGACTTTTTCCGCGATCGACGGGGGTTCCACGGTTCTCAAGGGCGGAGGTTTCTGCCCGCCTGGGACCCGGCCGAAATACGTTTCGAGCAGGGGAATGAGGGTCTCCGGGTGAATGTCTCCGACAATGGCCGTGACCATGTTGGATGGGACGTAATAGGTTTCAAAAAATTGTTTGGCATCGGTCATGGTGTAGGATTGAATGTCGCTGGCATAACCGATCAGCGGATGGTGATAAGGGTGAGCCGTAAAGGCCGTGACCACGAATTGTTCAAGAAGCCGGCCGATAGGCCGGCTTTCCGTACGCATCCGGCGCTCTTCCATGACCACGTCCCGCTCTTCGTAGAACTCACGAAACACCGGGTGTAAGAACCGCTCCGATTCCAGATAACAGAAGAGTTCGATCTTGTTGGCGGGGAGCGCGTAAAAATAGCCGGTGACGTCGGTGCCGGTAAAGGCGTTGACGGCGACCCCGCCTTCCCGTTCAACCACGTCGGAGAATTCGTTCTTCTTCACGAATTGCGCGGCGGCTTGTTGCTTGCGTTTATAGACGTTCGACAAGCGTTCGATACGTTCGGAGTCGGACGTGGGACTCAACCTGGCTTCCTGGTAAGCCTGATACGCCCGTTCCAACTCCTCCAGGGCTTTTTTCTCTTCTTCGTAGTTTTTGGTGCCGAGGCGCGGCGTGCCTTTAAAGGCCATGTGTTCGAACATGTGCGCGAGCCCGGTTCTTCCCGTGCTTTCCTGTGCCGAGCCCACGTTCACGGCCGTCATAAAAGCAAAAACCGGGGCCACGGGCCGCTCGACGAGAATAAACGTCCAGCCGTTCTTGACGGTGTATTCCGTGACTTTTTGCTCGAATGACGCAAGGTCTGTTCCTTGCGAAGCGGAAGGAAAACAGAACAGGCAGAACAGAAGAATGATGAAAAGGCGTCGTAGCGTGTGCTGTGCGGGAAACGAAATCATAGACAGGCTTGCGGGATGGTTCTTGTTTGTATCTTAACCAGTTCCATGGTCCCTTGCAAGTCAAGGGCGAATAGCCTGTCTGAAACCGGAACGATTCGGGATGAGAATACGATCAGAGAGACTGTCGAACGGTGTTGTTTTTGAGATGGAAAGCGGGAGGTGCCAACGTCAGGGCGGAGTCACGCGTGGCAGGAATACGCCTTGTCTTGGTCATCCGACGCGGGCGACTTCGGGATAGACATGGCGAGCAGGGCGCTCGAAGGAGTGGGGGATGGGGTCGGGAAGGGTTGTCTGATCCCCACGGGGTAGAAGATCCTCCACCTGGTTCGTAATCGATTGCAGCAAAGCCTTCTCGGGACGGCTGCGGGAAAGCACACGCAACCCGATGAACAAACTCAGCAAGGCGCGTGCGGCCGAAATCGGAACCACCGACTTGGAAATGTCTCCGGTGGCTTGGCCCCGTTCAATCATTTTGCGAAAGAAACTTTTTTCGATGTAGGAGAAGCTCTGATTGACGATCTTTGCCACCTTCTGATCATGCGGCGATAACTCCAAGGCCGTATTGATGACAAAACATCCGTTTCGTTCCTCACCCTTCAACACCCGGTCACTGACCTCCTCGAATAAGCCGAGGATGGCTTGACGAGGGGTATACGCCTTCATTTTCTCCGCGAAAAATGGCTTGAGGTAGATGATTTTGTAGCTGTGGAAGGTATCGATGAAGAGAGAATGCTTGTCGCCGAACGTGTCGTAGAGACTGGCACGGTTGATCCCCATGCATTCCACGAGATCCTGTAAGGAGGTTGCCCGGTAGCCATGGTCCCAGAAGGCCACCATCGCCTTATGCATGACGTCATCAACCCCAAATTGTTTTTTTCTTGGCATGGCCTCGCTCCGGAGACGTAGGGAAAAAAGGCTTGGCAAATAATATCCAATTTGATCACGGAATGCAAGCATTCTGAAAAATTAATTTTTTGCCATTCCGGCCGCTTGCCTCCGCAGGGCGAATCGGGGAGGTGATCTATCCGGGTTGCTCGACGAAAATAAAGGCCCGGCCGTTCTTGACGGTAGGTTCCGTGACTTTCTGCTCGAAGGATGCAAGGTCTATTGTTTGATAAGCGAAAGGCAACAACACCACGGCAGAGTCAGGTATCAACAGCCTTCGGCCGTCATCCTGCATGAGCGACGCCGGGCTGGACTTTCCGGCCGTGGTTCTTGGCGGTGCGCGAGATGGGGTGGGGAAGGGCAACGTTATCGCCAAGGGGTAACAGCGACTTCACCTGGGACACGATCGCCTGCAGTACCGGCTTGTTCGAATCGCTACGGGAAAGGACACACAACCCGATAAGCAGGCTCAGCAGGGCGCGTGCGGTCGTAATCGGAATCACTGACTTGGCAATTTCTCCGCTGGCATGACCCTGTTCGATCATTCTGCGGAAGAAATTCCTTTCTATGTAATTGAAGCTTTGATAGACGATCTTCGCCACCTTTTCGTCATGCGGCGATAACTCCAAAGCCGTATTGACCATCAAACAACCGTTTCGTTCGTCTGCCTTCAGTATCATATCCAGAAAGTAGTTGATGATGGCTTCGCGGGGCGTATGCTTTTTCACTTGCTCCGCCAAGTAGGATTTGATGTAGATCAATTTGTAGGCGTCTAAACTATCGAGGAAGAGGGAATATTTATCGTTGAACGTGTTGTAGAGGCTCGCACGGTTGATCCCCATGGTTTTCACGAGATCCTGTAAAGACGTCGCATTATAGCCATGACTCCAGAAGGTCACCATCGCTTTCTGTCTGGCATCATCAACGGCAAATTGTTTTTTTCTCGGCATACTACTCCTCCAAGGCAAGTCTATCTTACTTGAATATAATAATCAAGTGAAACCATACGGGATGGTCATCGCCGGACTCTCTCTTTCCTCGGCGATAACAGAGGGGCGGCACGGTCGTGAAGGCGGCGAGGGTGTTTTACAGGCGGTCGGACACGGCAGGCTGAAAGGATGGGATATTGAAGTCGAGCCCGGGCCCGTACCAGGGTTGAAGCAGCGGCCCTTCGTACGTATACCCGCCGTCAATCGGATCGGTATCCAGCAACAGAGGCGTGTCGAGATCCAGGACCGGACAACCGCCAAGACCCATGGCGATGCTGTAGGAACACCCCATGGCTACCCGGGTTTCCACCATCCCGCCCAGCATCACGCGAAGACCGGCGGCTTTCGCCACGGTTGCCATGAGGATCCCTTCCAGTAAGCCGCTTTTGGTAATTTTAATATTGACGTAATCCGCTGCTTCGTGCCGGATCACGGCTTGGAGGTCGCGCAGTGATTGGGCCGATTCGTCCGCAGCAACGGGAACCCGGAAATCGCGGCGCAGCTTGGCATGTCCTTCAAGAGCGTCCTTGGCCAGCGGCTGTTCAAGGAGAAGGAGTGTGCCGCCGAACAGGTTGAGGCCTTGTATCAAGGTTGCGGCTTCCTCGTACGTGTATCCCTGATTGGCATCGATCACGAATGACACGCCGGCACACTCGCGATGAAGGGCTTCCAACCGGCGGATATCGTCGTCCACATCGTGGCCTACCTTTATCTTGAAGAGACGAAAGCCTCGCTCATGCCAGTGTCGAGCGAGTTTCCGGCTCCGCTCCAAAGAGGCAATGGGAATTGTGATGTCCGTTTCACGCACGCGCACGTCCGCTCCGCCCCACAAGGCCCACAGGGGGATGCGAATGGCACGCGTGAAGGTATCGAGGAGGGCGGTCTCCAATCCACACCGGGCTGCTGGAGCATCGGGAGCCAGTTCGGAGAATTCGCCTCCAAGTCGTTGATAATGCAGCGGCGATTGTCCGAGCAGGTGTTCTCCCAATATCCGGGCCTTAGTCAGACTGCTCTCGCGATCTTCGCCGGTAATGGCGGGAAAAGGTGCGATCTCGCCGTATCCGGTGGTCCCATCATGCAACGTCACTCGTACGAAGGCATTTTGCGCCACCTGGAGTTGACCCGTGGCCACGACAAAGGGATCGGTGATGGGAAGATCCAGCGGACAGAATTCAACGTTCGTGATGGTGAAAGAGGAGGCGTTCATTCCAGAAGATGTATCGGCAGGGGGAAAAGGGTAGAGACTGGAGGGAAACGGTCACGACAATCGATCACCCATACCGATCATTCTCCCATGGTAAGGCGGTGTTCGAATACCCACGCACTTCCCAGAACCCTTTTTGATCTTTTTCCCCGAAGGTGATGGTTCTGATCCACTTGGCTCCCTTCCACGCATACCGTTTGGGGATAATCATGCGAACCGGTCCTCCGTGATCCTTGGACAGCGGTCTGTGGTTCCAGGTATGGACAAGAAAGACATCCTCGTCGTCGCAGACCGAAAGAGGTAAGTTGGTCGTATAGTCGTCATACGATTCAAAGAGCACGTATTTCGCTTCCGGTTTGGGCTGCACCAGGCTGAGGAGATGCTGAAAACTCACCCCGACCCATTCCATCTCAAGCTGGCTCCAGGAAGTCACGCAATGGAAATTGGAGACGAACGGCTGTTGGGGCTGAGCCTGATAATCCTCCCAGGTCCACGTAATGGGATGCTCAACCAACCCATTCACCGCCAGCGTCCATTCTTCAAGTGAAACATGAGGTTTATGTCCAAGATCAAGGACGGGCCAATTATTCACGATATGCTGTCCGGGGGGGAGGCGCTCATCCTGATAGTCCTCGTCGACCTCACGGCCGGAGATCTCGCGGCGGTGCAGAGCCATTTTTTGTTTGGCTTGAATAGTCTTTTCGTTAAATTCCATATGACGCTCTTCGCTTTCCGTTCATCCTGGGTGGAGGTTTCAGGATGCGTTCTTACTCTTTCCAGGTGAAGCCGGCGGCCCCGGCAAGTGTCCGAGGGGTCTGCAACCCGGTGAAACGTTGGTCATCAATGATCCAGGTCGGGTAGCTCCGAATGTCGTTGGCCGTGCACGGTGCGGTGAGCGGGCTGCCGCGCCCCCCGGAACTGCATTCAACGTAAGGCAGCCGGTCCGCGGACGCCTTGAACAGGGCTTTCTGCTCCTGGCAACGGGGACACCAATAGGCGCCGTAAAACTTGACTCCCGTTTCGGTCAGGTGAATGGCCAAGGCCTGGAGTTGTGGGTCCTCGGGGCCGGCCGCTTCATCGAACACCCCGCTGTAGTGCAGATGGAGCCCGCCGATGATGATGACGGCAACCACGCTCGCTTCTTTCAACGACGTGGACCACTCGGGAGGTCGTTGCGCGAGCGTCAGGATCATAATGGCCGTGATGGTGCCGAATGAGGTGAGACAGTAGGAACAGGTTGCTTCGATTTCCACGATTGAGATCGCGGTCAAGTAGGCACTGACGCCAAATCCGCCGACTGCAACGAATATCAAGGGAGTCCAACTCTTGGGTTTCGTCCTGGCTCGCCATGCCAGGACCGCCAGCACGAGGTAGGTGAACAGGCCCCACATGGCCATGGGCATCCCCAGAAACGTTGCCCAACGGCTGCTTTGCACCAGGTCGCATCCCGATCCTTCACCACAGAAAGCCGGGTGCGCCTCGAACGAGGCGGTGTAACTGAGATACGTCGTCAGCCCAATGCCGAAAAAAGTCAGGACGAGCAGGATGATCGTGAGCGGGGAATTCGGGGCCGGCGCGCGGGTCGCAGGAGCATGCGAGAGACGCTGGGTGCTTTCGGCACTTGCGATTTTTCGCTCTTTACGTTTCTTGCCCATGGCTCTGCGTGTTCATCAATCCGTTAGCAATTCCCGCCTCTCCTGTTCCCCTCCTTACAAAGGAGGGGAACAGGAGAGGTAGAGAAAGGGGAGGAACTGAATCGAAGCGTGCTTCATGATACCCGCTGTCCCGCGCACGACGCAAAGGGTCCGGATCGCGGAAGGTGGCCTCCTTTAGGAGGAAGGGGCTTTTCCCAGAATTACGCGTATCACCCTTTCTTTGTGATCCCGCAGAATGCGGATGCTGACCGGCTGCGAGGGCCGCGTCCGTTCGATGACATAGGTTTTTAGTTGACTTGCCGAGTCGACCGCCCGGTTGTCGATGGACAGAAGGACATCGCCTTTCTTGAAGCCCGCCCGTCGTGCCGGTCCGGTGGCCTGAGCCACGGCCATGTGCCATTGCGTTCCGATTTTGACGGAGTCGAGTTGCAGCCCGAGTTTTGAAAAATGAAACGGTTTCCCCTCTATGAGGGCCGTCACGATTTTGTGAACCAACGGTCCGGGGACGGCAAAGGCAAACCGGCTGCAACGGCGTTCCTCCCGGGTCGTTTCGGTTTGAATGATCGCGTGGATCACGCCGGCGATTTCTCCTTGGGCGTTGAATAACCCTCCGCCGGAATTACCACTGCATGCTGAAAGATCGACTTGCAGGAGGCGTGACTGAACCGTTGGCAAGAACGTGTCGGGATTGCCGATACGTCCATAGCTGATGGCAGGCCCCCAGCCCAGCGGATAACCGACGGTGAAGACCCGCTCACCAGGCAAGGCTTCCGCTTGGCTGAACGTCCTGGCGGAGAGCCCGTGAGGCAGCAAGTTCCGGGGGATGCGGTACAGGGCAACGTCCAAGAATCGATTCACTCCCACCAACGTGGCAGAGGCTTCTTCCAACCTGCTCGATATCACGGAAACGTGCTGAAGGTCAGCGGTTGTTCCACCTCCCGGACGTTTCGTGGCGTGACGGGCGGTCAGAATATACCCGTCTCCCAGGTAAATTCCTGACCCCCTCACGGATAAGGAATTTCCGTCCGTCGCAGTCGATTGTTTGAGAATGCCTACGGTCCCGTGCTTGGCTTGCTCGACAATGTCGGCGAAGCCGGAGGCGTTGGCCAAAAGCGGCGAAAGCGTGAGCAGGCAGATGCCTGAGGCAAGGTATGTTGCGATCGTTTTCAACACGGAGTGTCTCTCGTGGATGCCCCTCCAATCGAGCATCTCGTGATCCGGGAACTCTGACCGGTGTTCCCGGATATCCCATGCGGTGTTGCTGGAATCTTCTCCCACGCATGGGGCCGTTTGCCGAGCGAGTCCGGACCCGGTTATCTTGCATTTCAATGCTAGCCTCGAACCATCCATTACTCAAGTCATCCTGATCGATGTGCGGGACGGCCTCACGCTTTCCTCTCCCTTGATGGGAGAGGATTAAGGTGAGGGTGAAGAGTATAATGAAAAGAAAACCCAACAATTCATATAGGGGGAGGCGCCGATGAAAATCTATAAAATTCTCGTTTTACTCCTAGTAGGAGGAGGGCTGCTGGTCGGCATGAACAGCCCGTCGATCAGTGAAACGGCCGAGGGCGATCATGCCGTTGCCACGTTCGCCGGAGGGTGTTTCTGGTGCATGGAAGGCCCGTTCGATAAACTCGATGGCGTGATTTCCACGACGTCGGGATATACGGGCGGACAGACGGAGAACCCGACCTATGAAGAGGTTTCTGCCGGGGGAACCGGACACGCCGAGGCCGTTCAGGTGGTGTATGATCCTCAAAAAATCAGTTATCGGGAGTTGTTGGCTGTCTATTGGCCAAATACGGACCCCACGACGCCGGATGCCCAGTTCTGTGATCATGGTGATCAGTATCGTCCCGCGATTTTCTATCACGATGATGAACAGCGTGCATTGGCTGAAGCATCGAAAGAGGAAATCGAACGCACCAAAACCTTCAGCGCTCCGGTCGTGACGGAACTGACCCAGGTCACGGCTTTTTACCCGGCAGAGGAGTACCACCAGGATTTTTATATGAAGAACCCCATCCGGTATAAATTCTACCGCTTCACCTGTGGAAGAGACGCCCGGCTGGCTACCCTGTGGGGAGACGAAGGCAAGGCGTAACGAAGGATAATCAATGTTCTCTGATTTGTTGACAGCATCAGGGACTCACCACATTAGGCCCGCTGTCGGGTGACGCTACGCTAACCCAACCTACGGTCTCTTGCTGGTTCTGTGGGGTGGGGTTACACTGATGCTTCTTCAGCTTACTGAGGTGCCACTCTGACTACCAGGCGTCTTTCAGGTCGAACATAGTTTCTTGGTGGAGGCGCCAGATGATATTGTTTGCTGCAAGTAGCGTGGCTCAGCTTTGAAATAGTCCCACCTCCAGGAAAAGACCTGAAACCCATCACGGTGATTTGTGGTTTTTGCCTCTTACTCGTGGCTGCGCCAGCCATTGGCGCAGATTGCAATGATTGGAACACAAAGGCATTTTTCGAAACCGCCACGATGGAGGTTGCGACTAACTGCATTCGGTCCGGTGCCGACCCGAACGCGCGAGACGAACTCGACCGTACTCCTTTGCACTTCGCGGCTTCATGGAACCAGAATCCCGCCATTATCGAGGTGTTATTGAAAGCGGGTGCCGATCCGGAAGCACGCAACAATTATGGCAAGACTCCTTGGGACCTCACCAAGGAAAACAACGCGCTCAAGGACTCAGAAGTCTATTGTCGGCTGAACGAAGGATGGTTCTAGATTCGGCGTTTTAGAGCAGCCGCCATGGAGTAGAATCTGGCTTTCGCCGTGTGGACACGTTGTGCGTCAACGACGGGCCTCTACCGTAATTGCAAGTGAGGTGTGCTGATATGCATCGATATGCCATACATCGTCGCATAGACACGATGTTGATGCTATATAAGCCTTTTGAGATAAATGGCTTTAAGTTTGAGTCATGGGAGAATGATAATTGGACGGGAAAAGGTGGTTGGGTTGTAAGAAAAGAAGTGGAAGTGCCAACGGCACTGGACGCATTTCGGGAGTTCTACGAGCAATTATCGCCGGTTGTTGACCGGATCGCGATCGCTGGTCAGTGTTATACTTCGATCCATCAACAAACTATGGCTATTATTCGGGACAATGACGACCGTTTTTTTTGCAGATACTCCCAAAACATAGATTCTGCACGTTTGTCGTTCGGCGAGGAACAGGTCAGATCCCTACGATCATTAGTCGAAATTTCTCCACCAGGTAGCGCATTTCCTTATTTGCACGAGGCCATTAACACAACGTCATTCTATAGCCAGCTTGCGATGCTATGCTCATCTCTTGAGGGATTGGCTGGTGAAGTAGAAGAAAATAAGACGAATCACGATTACATCAAAGACAAGATAAGAGGTGGCTCGGGAAATTTGAACAAGGGGGATAAGTGACATTTCTGCTCACGAGCGGCATGATTGCCGTGAATGA